>NZ_JAVYJB010000005.1:0-271066 GCF_032490495.1 Pilosibacter fragilis
CTGCGCACTTGCTGCGCTGACCGTAAGAAAACATAGGCTGGAGGGCAAAAATCCCATCAGCGAAGCTGATCTGGAATGGATTTTTGCGTGTAACTATGAAGGTACTGAATAGTTACAAAATTTGTTTATCAAAAAAACAGGGATTCTTTGCGGTTTTTACAAGTTTTTAAACGTTTTATTTGAAATAGCACAATAGGTTAAATTAGATTCTTCTATGATAATGAAGGGTGATAAGCTTACAAATCAGGCTTTTCACCCTTGTTTTATATATAACAGTTACTGCTAGGCATGTCAAGAGCAGGCGGCTGGCCGCCTGTCTTAGATTATGTTTTTACTTATTCTGGAAGTCGTCCTTCGTACATGATACTCAACTCCCCATAGACCTGGCCCCAGTCCCGGATGGTAGTTGTCCATTTCTTAATAGCCTCGAAAGTGGCCAGATATAAGGCTTTTAACAGCGCTGTATTACTTGGAAATACGCTTCTCTGACGATTCAGTTTCCGGTATGTGGAGTTCAGTGATTCTATCGCATTTGTTGTATAAATGACCTTCCGGACAGTGGTTGAAAACTTAAAAATTGGAGAAACAGCATCCCAGTTGTCCTTCCAGCGTTTCATGGAATTCGGATATTTCGGACTCCATTTTTCTGTCACACGGTCTAAAGCAGCCTGAGCCTTCTGCTCATCAGCAGCCTGATAGATGGTTTTTAAATCTGAGAGGATAGGGGAATGTGCAGCATGTTTCCGTATTACTCCCATTTTGTTACCAATTACTATCCTTTTGCTACCATTCTGCCTCTTTTTTTCAGAATTGACCTGTGCTAATATTATCATAGACAGATGCGACATGCGCTACAAACTTACATTTCATTTGTTTCTCTTTTGCAAAAGAATACGGACAAAATATAAAGCGTCTGCTCATTGCCGGAATGGTGATGAGTATGGCGTTTTTTTGATGCCGAAAACCGGGTGACGACCTGAAAAGAAACACAAAATGATTCGTGGAATGAACGCAGCGAGAATACGGAACGGGCAGTGATCATAGAAAAAAATCCAGAAGCGCTTTTATAAAGAGCGCGTGAAAATTCGTACACCATATATTATCTGCAATGATATAATGTATAATACATGGGAGAATATTGCAGAGAGTGATTCAGAATGTTTTCGGCGTTGTATTTGCATTTGTATTTTGTGCTATGTTTTATTTGTTTACGTCGAACAAAAAGGAAACCGGGGTGACCGCAGATGAAGAGTGAGGTGGATTGGAAAGAAAGTAAGTGGTACACGATGTCCGGTGGTCAGAAATGTATTGACTGGAAAAAACATTGAAATCAAAATTTACGGAGAAGACTATGATACGAGAAATTGAGAACAGAAGAAGTATAAGAAAATATAGATCCGATGAGATTGACAGGAAGCTGATCGAAGAGATCATATATAGTGCTACTCTTGCGCCATCAGCCAAAAACCGGCAGCCATGGAAATTTATCGTATATCAGGGAGAAGCGAAAGATAAACTGGTTGAGGTTATGCGCCATGGTATAAATTCAGAAAAAATCACACATGAACTTATGCCGGAATGGGCATTTGCAATCCCCGATGCTGAAAATACAGTCAGAATCATGCAGGAGGCGCCGTGCCTTATAGCAGTGCTTAATACAAATCAATATACACCATTTGCAAGCATCGAGAGAGAAAAACGGATCGTAGAAATTTGCGATTCGCTGTCGATTGGTGCGGCTGTTGAGAATATGATATTGACAGCGACCGGATATGGATTAGGTACATTATGGATTGCCAATACCTGCTTTGCCTATAATGAGCTGATAGAATTTATCGGAACAGACAACCAGCTGACAGGAATTGTTGCTGTTGGAACTGCAAATGAAGCTCCGCCGAAAAGGCCACGAAAAGCATTAAGAGATGTTGTCGAGTATAGATAAAGAAATCTTAGAGAGATTTTAAACTGCCAAACAACGAAGAGATAAAATTCATATTGGAGATGATCAGCTTTGAAGAAAGCATATGAGCAGGAAATAGAAATGTGAACCCGGGTTTTTGAGGAATGTATACCGGTGGATCTGAGAAATCTGGATTTAAAGATGGAACCCATGTCGTTTGATGGAGTGATCCTGTCCAATGTTCTGGATGTAATGCCGAAGGACATATCAACAACCGTGATCGATGATCTGGAACGGGTGCTGAAGCCCGGCGGATATTGGTTTATTAAGATGAATCCGTACTATTCAAAAGAAGAGCTTGAAAGCTTTGAATATAAAAATGCGGGTAATAATATTTATGAAAAAGATCATATTATGAGATTAAGACAGGCAACTACAAACTATTGGAAAGAAAAATTTGCACGTTTTGGGAAAGAGATCATATATTTGGAATTCGAATACCCGTGGCAGGAGGGAATGAACCGTCTGTTTGTTTACCAGAGCTAAAGGTGCCAGAAGATTCGCAGCAAGAAGCCGGATACTGAAAGAGATTGTCCGGCTTCTTTTACGAGGTGCGCCAGACGGCGCACTTTGCAGATGGATATAAATTTCTGGGAGAACGTTTTATTTCTCACGGCAATATTCCCGGATCATTTCCAGAAAATCCCTCGCATGCTGCGGCAGATACCGGTTTTTCCGATAGGCGGCGATGGTAGTTGTGAGGGCCGGTTTATGGCCGACGGAAAAGCAGAGGGCGCGGTTTCCGGTGTACTGGTTTTCATGGTGGAAATAGCTCTCCGGGGCGAAGGCAGCGCCGACGCCGTCCATAGCCAGATGGATCGACATGGAGGAGTTTCTCGTGTGGAGAGAGACCGGTGGATTGATGTTGTACTCTTTAAAGAGATCCAGAGCGATGCCGCCGGTGTTCTGGTCCGGGTAGAGGAGAATGAAGTTTTCCTCTTTTAATAGGGAAAGATCTAACCACGGGTAGCGGAAGCCGGGGCGTGTGATGGCTTTTGCGGCGAGAGGATGGTTTTCATGCAGGACCAGAACAATCTCCTCAGAGCGCAGGATCTGGTAGTCCATGGTCTCGGGAAATTCATGGATATTGTAAAGAGTCAGGTCGATGGATGAGGTCTCCAGACTGTTCTCCGCAATGAAATTTACAGCTTCCATGATATTTAAGGTCACATAGGGGTATCGTTTATGAAACGGCGCTAACATCGGTTCGATCAGCGTGCTGCCCATCATGATCGGCACGGCGATGTTTAAACGGCCGCGCTGGCGGTGAGCGATATCGTCGTATTCCTGCATCCACTCATCGCCGCAGGCAACGATCTGTTCGGCGTAGTGGAGGTAGCGTTCACCCATGTAGGTTGGGTAGTAGCGGTTTTCGTGGCGGCTGAACAGCGGAGCGCCGAGACGTTCTTCCAGGTTCTTTAAGTACTTGCTCAGGGACGGCTGGGAGATATAAAGGGATTCGGCGGCTTTGCCGATGCTCTGGTGGCGGGCGATCGCCAGGATATAGCGGGCTTCTTTTAATTCCATACAGGGCCTCCTCATAGCTTTACTACATAAAAATTATAGATAATATGTATTTGACGTATAGTATATCACTTTTTATAATGAATGTAAAATATAAGTGTAATTGATGAAAAAACAAATATTTATAAGAAACGCTAATTAAAATTTATAACGCACAGTTAAGAAAGGGGCAAACCAATGAAAAAGAGCAGTGCATGGTGCATGCTGGTTCCGGGACTGGTGATCTTATTTCTCTTCCTGATGATCCCGCTGCTTCGCGTTCTGGTTCCAAGCGTGTTTACGGGAGATTACCCGTTCAGCGCATACGTGGACTTTTTTAAGGACGAGTATTACAGAAAGATCTTTTTGAGAACCGTGAAGATCGCGGTCATCACCACCTTTGTCTGTATGGTGGGCGGTATCCCGACGGCGTATTTCATCAGCCGCTGCGATAAGAAATGGAGAGGTCTTCTTCTCTCTGCGTCGATCTTCCCGATGATGACGAACTCCGTTATCCGAAGCTTTGCATGGATCAATATTCTCGGAAGCAACGGGATCATCAACAAGGCAATGATCGCTATGGGACTGATCGAGAAGCCGATGAAGCTTCTCTACACTGATTTTTCCATCATCATTGGTTCTGTTTACCTGTTCCTGCCGTTAATGATCGTGACAGTTGCCGGTGTTATGGAAAATATCGATGATGACATGATGGAGGCGGCACAGAGCCTCGGAGCTTCAAGGACGGAAGCGTTCATGAAAGTCATTTTCCCGATGAGTCTTCCTGGAATCATCGTCGGCGGTATTCTGGTATTTACCGGAACCCTGACAGCTTACACGACGCCGCAGTTATTAGGAGGCAACAGCAACATGGTCATGGCGACCCTGATCTACCAGAGAGCGATGTCCGTCAGTGACTGGACAGGCGCGTCCGTGATCGCCCTCATCATGATCGTTGTAACTCTGGTTGTGATCAAAGGATTTAACGCTCTGGCCGCACGGCTGGACCGCAGAGGAGAAGATTATGCGTAAAAATAAAGTGCTGACCATCTGGGCAGCGATCGTATTTGCATTTTTGATGATCCCGTTACTGATCATCACCGTAACAGCATTCGGCGGCGGAAGCGCCATCACATTCCCGATCGAGTCCTTCTCGACGAAATGGTTTGCGAACGTGTTCGCGTTAAAGTCTTTCCGCAGATCATTCCTGACCAGCCTTGAGGTCGCGCTCCTCGCGACATGCATCTCTCTTCTGGTCGGCATTCCGGCAGCTTACGCACTTGCGAGAGCCGGATTAAAGGGAAAACAGCTGTTAAAGTCCATTTTCCTTTCCCCGACCATCGTTCCGGGAATTGTAATCGGCTTTATTATGTACCAGTGCCTGATCCTGACACTCCGGATCCCGGTATTTGCAGGACTTTTAGCAGGACATTTCATGGTCACACTTCCGTATGTGATCCGTGTTGTCGGTTCCTCCATGGAACAGTTCGACTTTTCCATCGAGGAGGCGGCGTGGAGTCTTGGATGCCCGAAGGGAGCGGCATTCTTCAAGGTCGTTCTTCCGAACGTGACCTCCGGAATTTCCTCCGCATTCATGCTGGCGTTCATCAATTCCTTTAACAACATTCCGGTTTCCATGTTCTTATCCGGACCGGGCGTATCGACATTCCCGTCGACACTGATGAACTATATTGAATACAATTATGATCCGACCGTATCGGCGGTTTCCGTACTTTTAATGGCAGCGACCGTGGTCATCATGGTGATCGTAGACCGCACACTGGGTATCGCAGCCCTGGCAAAATAAGGAGAATATGACCATGGCTTTTATGAGTTTAAATGGAATCGATGTTAGTTACGATAAAAAGAAACAGATCTTAAAGGGATTAAATCTTGAGGTCGAGGAAGGTGAGCTCGTTTCCCTTCTCGGACCGAGCGGATGCGGTAAATCCACAACGCTGCGCGTGGTTGCCGGATTTATCGACCCGCAGGGCGGCACCTTCACACTGGACGGTGAGGACATGACGAAGGTTCCGGTCCACAAGCGCCAGTTTGGTCTGGTATTCCAGAGCTACGCTCTGTTCCCGCATCTGAGTGTTTACGACAACGTGGCATTCGGACTCAGAACGAGAAAGATGGACAAGGACGTGATCGATAAGAAGGTCAAAGAGATCCTTGAGGTCTGCGGTCTGACCGAGCTTGCAGACCGTTTCCCGAAGCAGATGTCCGGCGGACAGCGCCAGAGAGTTGCCCTCGCGAGAGCACTTGTCATCGAGCCGAAGTTACTGCTCTTAGATGAGCCGTTATCCAACCTTGACGCGAAATTACGACTTTCCATGCGTGTTGAGATCAAACGTCTTCAGAAGCGCCTTGGAATCACGACATTATTTGTCACCCATGACCAGGAGGAATGTTTCTCCATATCCGATAAAGTTGCCGTTATGAACGGCGGCGTGATCGAGCAGTTTGACACACCGGAGAACATCTACAAGAGACCGGCGACCGAGTTCGTCGCAAGATTCATCGGTTTCGAGAACTTCCTGGAACTTGCGAAAAAACAGGACGGCGTCTACACAGCGCCGGACGGAAGTGAGTTCTTAACTTCCATGGATCTTGACTGTGAAAACTTTGCAGGAACGATCCGGCCGGACGATATCTGCCTGGCGGATGAGATCCAGACAGAGAATGTTTTAAGCGGAACGATCGGCGTCCGCACCTTCCTCGGAAAGAGCTACCAGTACGAGGTCGAGACTTCAGCCGGAGTCTTAAAGGTCAATATGGGTACCGACCATGTTTACAAAGAGGGCGAAAAGATCCGCCTGTATCTCCCGAAGGACAAGCTGATCCTGGTGAGAAAATAAAAATTTAACTTAGTGAACCATCGCGCGGGCAGAGATCCTGTCAACGCGAAGAAATATTATCTCAAAAAGAGAGAAAGAGGAGAAAAAAATCATGAAGAAAACAGCAGCAGTTGTACTTTGCGCAGCAATGATGCTTACCGCCTGCGGCGGCGCATCCACAACAGAGACCACAGCAGCAGGAAGCCAGGCAGCAGGTTCTGAGACCACAGTTTCCGCAGAAGAGACAAAGGCAGCTTCCGGAGACGCACAGAAGCTCGTATTATCCACATACGGCCTCAGCGAAGACATTTCCGAAGAGGAAGTTTACACACCGTTTGAGAACGAGTTCAACTGTGAGATCGTTACTGAGACAGGCGGCACAAACGACCGTTATACAAAATTAGCGGCAGACCCGAACTCCACCATCGATGTGATCGAACTCTCCCAGGCTATGACAGCGAAGGGCACTGACGAGGGACTTTTCGATACGATCGACTTAAGCAAGATCCCGAACGCTGAGAAGTTAATTCCGGCTGCAAAGGAGATTGCAGAGGCAGGACAGGGTGTTCCGTACACGATCAACAGCATCGGTATCATCTACAACCCGGAGCTTACAGGCTTTGATATCACAAGCTTTGACGACCTTTGGGATGAGCGTCTTGCAGGCAAGGTTTCCATTCCGGAGATCACAACAACATTCGGACCGGCTATGGTTTATGTTGCAAGTGACCATGCAGGCGTTGATGTGACAACTGATAACGGCGAGGCAGCTTTCAAGGCACTTGCTGACTTAAAGCCGAACCTTGTTAAGACATACACAAAGTCTTCCGACCTGATCAACATGTTCACATCCGGTGAGGTTGCAGCGGCAGTTGTCGGTGACTTCGGTGTTCCGACGATCGTAGCAGCAAACCCGACACTTGTTTATGTAACACCGGACGGAGCTTACGCAAACTTCAACACCATCAATGTGACAAAGAACTGTGCGAACAAGGAGCTTGCTTACGAGTACATCAACTACCGCATCAGCGAAGAGCTCCAGACAAAGACAGGTAAGGCATTAAACGAAGCTCCGACCAACATGGATGTTACATTCACTGAGGAAGAGTCCCAGAACATGACTTACGGCGATGCAGCTGAGAAGGTTAAAGTTGTTGACTACGCTTTCGTAAACCCGATCTTAAATAACTGGATCGACCAGTGGAACAGAACGATCAACAACTAATAATGAGGAAATTTATATGAGACCCGATTTCATTCTGAAAAATGTCATGGTCTATCAGACCTTCAGACAGTGCTTTGAAAAACGGGATGTGGCAGTTGCAGGGGAAAAGTTTTATTGCATTTCCCCTGCAATTTCATATCCGGGAGTGCGGGAGATCGACGGAAAAGGCAGATACATGCTGCCTGGTCTCGTGGATATCCATATGCACATCGAGAGCTCGATGACATATCCGGGCGAGTTTTCAAGGATCACGCTTCCATATGGAGTGACAACGGTGGTTGCCGATGCCCACGAGATGGCGAACGTGTTCGGCATGGACGGCATCCGGGCGTTTATGGCCCAGAAGACGAAGCAGGACATTTTCTGGGCGATCCCGTCCAGTGTACCGGCGACAAATGAGAAGTTAGAGACAGCCGGGGCGGCCCTTGGTGTAAAGGAAATTTCTGAGATGGCATCCTTAGATGGAGTTCTCTGCCTTGGAGAGATCATGAACTATAAGGATCTCTCGGCGGAAGGCGAGAGCCGGACGAGGGCCCTCATCGATGTGTGCCGGAAGGCGGGAAAGAATCTAAGGATCGAGGGACACTGCCCGGGACTTACGGGGACGGATCTTAACCGCTTTATCTATGAAGGTGTTGATGCGGACCACACCCAGCAGACACCGCAATCGGTGATGGAGAAGACGGAGCTTGGGATGTTTCTGGAACTGCAGTCCAAATCCCTGACACCGGAGGTCGTGAAGACCGTCTGCGATCATGAACTCTATGAGAATGTGGCGCTGGTGACGGATGACACGATGGCAGATAAGCTTCTGACCGGACATCTCAATAAGATCATCGAGACGGCTGTGAAGGCGGGGATGCCGATGGAGAAGGCGATCTACTGCGCGACCTGGACACCGTCGCGGCGGATGCATCTGGATGACAGAGGGATGATCGCGCCGGGAAAGATCGCAGACTTTATGCTGCTTGACAGTCTGGACGGGATCGAGCCGGTGGTGGTTTATAAGAAGGGCGAGTGTGTGTACTGCAAGGACGAGGAGGCGTGCGGTGCGGCAGAAGCTGCGGCATGCAGTTTCCCTGATCCGTTCTACCACACGATCAACTGCCGTCCGGCGGAGATCTCCGACTTTGTGTTAAAGGCGGAAGATCCAGACGCGAAATGGGCGGAAGTCAATGTCATGAAGATCGGCACCTTCGGAACGGCTACCACGCCGGTGAAGCGCAGAGTCGAGGTGAAGGACGGTGTGCTTGACTGGAAGTCGGCGGGACTTACCCTTGCAGTCGTTTTCGAGCGGTACGGCAAGAATGGAAATGTCGGATATGGTCTTGTGGAAGGAGCGCTGACGAAACCGGGTGCTGTGGCCACCACGTGGTCCCACGACAGCCATAACCTGTTTGTCCTGGGAACAGATGAGAACGATATGAAACTGACCCAGAGGCGCGTCCTGGAGCTCCAGGGGGCATATGTGGTGTTCTCTGAAGGAAGATCCCTGGCAGAGGCGAGACTTACAATCGGCGGCATCGTTTCGGATCAGCCGATCGAGGTCCTCGGACAGGAACTGAAAGAAGTCCGGGCGGCGATGGAAGGTCTCGGATATGTGAACAACAACGTGATCATGTCCATGTCCACGCTTTGTCTGCCGGTTTCACCGAAGTTAAAGCTCACGGATCACGGGCTTTTGACGGTGCCGGGGCAGGAACATGTGCCGTTGGTTGAGAAGTACGGGAAGTAGTTTTACGGCCCGCCGCCGGTTTTCTCCCCGGATAGTGGAAGAGCCGGATCAGATCGAAATTATGAAGGATGAAATTAGAACGATGAAGAAGATTATCAAAAACGGCATTGTTGTGACGATGAACGCGGCAGGTGATGTCTGGGATCATGGTTATGTAATGTTTGAGGATACGAAGATCCTGGCAGCAGGTCCGGAAGATGAGCTTGAGAAAACGCTTCAGGAGCTTACTGCGCAGGGGATCTTAAAAGCTGGCGAGACCTTCGAGGAGATCGACGCGAAGCGCGCTATCGTGATCCCAGGCCTCGTAAACACCCATTGCCACCTCGGCATGATCCCGTTCCGCGGTCTCGGGGACGACTGCAAGGACCGCCTGCGGGTGTTCCTGCTTCCGATGGAGAATCAGGCCATGGACGCGGAGATGGTCAGGCTTTCCACGAGATATGCCATCGGCGAGCTGCTGCTCTCCGGTGTGACGACGGTGCTTGACATGTACTATTTCGAGGAAGTTGTGGCGAAGGTCATGGACGAGATGGGGATCCGTGGAATCGCCGGGGAGACGGTGATGGAAAAGGATTCCTGCGACAGTAAGAACGCGGATGAGGCCATCGAGCGGGGAATCGCCCTGATCGAGGCGTACAAAGATCACCCGCGCGTTTCCGGAGCGATCACGCCCCACGGAACAACGACCTGCAGCCCGGAGACCTTAAAGAGGGCCTATGAGGAGGATGTAAAGGCGGGAACCGTATTTACGCTCCATGTGGCGGAGATGGACTACGAGATGACCCAGTTAAGGGAACAGTATAACATGACGCCCATCGAGTTTATGGAGCATATCGGAGTCCTCGGACCGAATACGCTGGCGGCCCACAGCATCCGCACGACGGAACATGATGTGGAGATCCTCGCGAAGCATGGCGCGTCCGTGGCCCACTGCATCGCCTCCAACACGAAGGCCGCAAAGGGCGTAGCCCCGGTGTCACTGATGCATAAGCACGGCATGTCCGTCGGCTTCGGCACCGACGGTCCGGCGAGCGGAAATACGTTAGACCTGTTCATCCAGATGCGGATGTGTGAGAACTTCCACAAAAATGAGCTCCACGACCGCAGCGCGTTCCCGGCAAAAGAGGTCGTCTCCATGGCGACCATCGAGGGAGCAAGAGCGTTAGGACTCGGTGACATCACCGGTTCCATCGAGCCCGGAAAACAGGCGGATCTCGTCCTCGTAGAGACCGACTCCCCGAATATGTTTCCGGTATACGACCCGTATTCGGCACTTGTGTACAGCGCGATTGCATCGAATGTGAGAGATGTTTATGTTGCGGGTGAGTGCCTCGTAAAAGAAAAGAAGCTTGTCCGTGAGGACTTCGCGAAGATCAGGAATGACCTTCGGGAGAAGATGGAGCGGACGGCGTTTAAGGATATGAAGAATCTGGTGTAGAAGACAAATATCTTGACGGAAACTGTAAAAGTACATATAATTCTGAATATAGGACAAGGAGATAGCTTGAGGAAGAGTTATCTCCTTTTTTTAAAATTTAGAGAGAAAAATACACAGACAGAGGTGCCTGTCAGGCAGCTGGGAGAAAAATAATGAGGATGTTCAGGATAAAAATGACGGCGGCGAGGACAAACCCACAGCAGATCCGTGAGGTGCGGATCGATTCGGAAAAAACGGTGGGAGAACTTCTGGAACTTGTCCGTATTGTATATGAATATGGGGATGTAAGAGGAAGTCTGTTAAATGAGGCGGGGGCCAGCCAGTCCCCGGAGACAAAGCTTAAGGACCGGATCCACGTCAGAGATCTCCTGACCGTAAATTATGCGGACAAATCGATCACACCGATTTATCTGGAAGTCCTTGAGGAGTTTGATGGATCCGGGGAGACAGCCCCGATTCTCGAAAGATACAGGATAATTCCAAGGCGGACAAGAAAGACGGCATTTGGTTATCCTGTGTTTGCGCCTGAAGAGGCGGAGCGCTTTCAAAAATATCTGAATAAGGAGATCAGTAAGGTATTCGCCCCGGAACTTGTGGTGCCGGACTTTGCCTGGGAAATTGCGACACCGTGGCAATCATTGCTGGATTCCGGTACGGCTGCGGATCTGAAAATATTAATAAAAGAAAACAAGCTTCCCGTCAATGTCTATCTGAGAAAAGCGGAGCTGGAAAAGGGGATCATAAAAGAAGCAGGAAAATCAGATTTCTGGGAAAATATCATGCAGACAATGGGAATCACTGAGTATTTTCAGGTCAAAGAGCTCTGCATTCAGGGCAGTAAATTTGTAAATGGAGACGCGGTGGATACAACATTCCCGGTTTTAAGCAGGAACCGTCTTGTTGATGAGAATTACTGGTATCGCACGATACTGGCAAAAGAATTCATGGAATTTTTTGAAAACTGGCTGGGGAGCGGAAAAGAAAGAGAATACATAAAGGACCATGCGGAGCAGACCTGCTTTTTGGCAGCATGCAGGCTTTACGGCTTTGCGGACCGGGAGCTGGTGACTGAATTTTATAAGATCATGTGTCCGGAGCAAAATGCGGCAGAGCGGGTAGGAACTTTCTGGAAACAGGCGATGCAGTGCGCACTCCAGTATAATATCAAAAAGATAGTGGGGATGGAAGTCTACTATGATTCGCAGAGTGTTTCCTCCAATTCTGTAAAGCTGTTATATCGGTCATTTCTTACGTCAGACCGGTTCCATTATGTTCCGACAAAGGCGGAGATCGAGGATATCGCAATTTCCGGCATCGGTTTTTCAGAAAAAGACAGGGAAGCGCTGATAGACATGATGGAGAGAAAATACCGCTGTGAGAGAACGAACGGAAGATTTATAGTTGGGGAACTTGAAAAAGCGATACATACAGGAATTCCGGTGGGAGAGCTTACCGGATATCTTCAGAAGGTATTATTATCGGGCAGAAGATCCTCATACCTTGGCGATATCATGGAGATTCTTGAACGTGCGCAGCGGACGGTGAGGAAAATACCACTGGGAGGATATACGGAGACGGAGATCAACCGTGCGGTGACAAAGAAAAAAGTAGTACGGGTCGAAAAGAAGATATATCCGAATGACCCGTGTCCGTGCGGTTCCGGAAAGAAATACAAGAATTGCTGTGGAAGAAGGTGAGAGGCGTGGGGACAAAGAATGAGATAGTTTACGATCTCAGACATTTTGAGAGAGATTTCAATGGGACAGAGCAGGTCAATGGTCTGGAGCTGGCTCTGGCGGAGCCTAAAAAAGATATCAGGATTAAGATGCTGGCAAACGAGCAGAGGGAGGCTGGGATTCCTTATGTGTCAGGGGATAAGATCTTTTCACTGAGGGCAGTCTGGAAGAATGATTCCAATACGCAGAGCGCGTTATGCAACGTGTACGTGGACGAAACACACGGGGAATGGATCTCGGCAAACTGCAGCTGCTCAGAATTTAATAGGAACAGATATTGCTGCCATCATGTCACCGCGCTTCTCTCCCAATATCTGATGGATCATTGGGGAACGGAAATTTTCCGGGGAACAAAAATCGAAAAGAAGCTGGCGGAGCAGGCCGGAGTACCGGATCCATTTGTTCCGGGAGTTCTGAGAAAAACGGATCAGGATCTTCTTGAAATGTTGAACATGCCCCAGGTCGGGAATATGGATCCGCTGGCGGAACTTGCGACAAACACGGAACTTCATATGGAATGCCATCTGGCGAAAGAAAAGGGTGGTGTCTCCCTGGAGCTGAAGATCGGAAGTAAGAGAAGGTATGTGGTAAAAAGCATGCTGGAATTGTTTAGATCCTGCGATGAGGGAAGAGTGTACCAGATCGGAAAGACAGACTGTCTTTCATCGCTTGACCAGTTTGACATGGATGGGCGGAGAGCGATGGAGCTTCTGCTGGGACAGTACCGTCATAAAAAGAGCACACCATATTTCTCAACTATGTTTCTGCGCACGAGTGGCAGTTACAATGAGAGATATGTTTATCTGGAAGGACGCGATCTTGACGCATGGATGGAAAATGTGGGAGAGATTCCATGCTATGTCGGAGATGATCAGGTAAGAATCAGACTTGATGGTGCGGGACCGGAGATTTCCATGGAGAGGCAGCCATATGGAATGCTTTTAAAGACGGAAAGCTTTTTTATCCTTGCTAAGACGGAAGACTGGATCTATTTTCAGACAGGAGACCGGGTCAGCCGTACCAGGAATCAGCAGGGTGGACGTCTGGGAGAAATTTTGGAGTTATTGTCTGGAAAGTCGGAATTTTATATCAGAAATAAAGAACTCCCCCTGTTTTTTGGGCAGGTGCTTCCGGCAATCGAGGATCAGACAGAGATCCAGACAACGGGATTTGCGCTGGATGAGTATCGTCCGGAGATCCCGAAAGTATCGATCTATCTTGATATCTCTCAGGATGAGATCATCTCCTGCCAGGTAAAATGCAGGTATGACAGAAGCGGGAAAGAATATCTTCTTTATGATGAGACAGACCGTTCCGTGAGAAACAACGGATTTGAGGAAGAGTTGCGGAGAGTGACCGGAAAATATTTCAATGCTTATGATGAGACCAACAAGTCAATGTGCCTCTCCGGCGGTCCGGAGGAGCTGTATCATTTTCTGACAGAGAGTGTGACGGAGTTAGGAAAATCCGGGGAAGTATTTATTTCGGACGCGCTTCAGAAACTGAAGGTGCGGAAGCTGCCATCGGTGGATATCGGAATCCGCATGGATACAGGTCTTCTTTATATGTCGATTCAGGCGCCGGATATGACAAAGGATGAGCTTGCGGAGATCCTGTCGTTATATTCAAATAAAAAGAAATTTTTCCGCCTGAAAAATGGCAGCTTTATGACAACAGATCCGGAAAAACAGAAGGAGTGGGCGGTTCTTGCTGAGACCTTTTTACAGTATGGAAAGAAAGATCCGGCGAGTATGGAGATTCCGGCGTTCCGGGCACTTTATCTGGACGAGATGCTGAAGAACCGGGATGGGATTATCCTTGAGGAGAATCGGAAGTACAAAGAGCTGCTCTTTAATATGGATACAGCAAAAGAGGCAAATGATGAGGTCCCGGAATCCTTGAGGGGAATCCTGCGCCCGTATCAGGCGGATGGATTCCGGTGGATGAAGACGTTAAAACGATGCGGCTTCTGCGGAATCCTTGCGGATGACATGGGACTTGGAAAGACTCTTCAGATGCTGACGTTCCTGCTATCTGAGAAAGAGGAAGGAAAGACAGGAGATGAACTGCGGACGTTGATCGTTACTCCGGCTTCTCTTGTATACAACTGGAAAAAAGAGATCGGCCAGTTTGTGCCGGAGCTTTCCTGCAAGGTGATTACAGGAAATGCGGCAGAGCGGCAGGAAATGATCCAGAATGAGGAAGATAGGGATATCTGGATCACATCCTATGACCTTCTGAAACGCGATATTGCATGCTACGAGAATATCCGGTTCGCAAATCAGGTGATCGATGAAGCGCAGTACATCAAAAACCATGGTACCCAGGCGGCAAAGAGTGTGCGTCTGATCCAGAGTGGATTCCGGATGGCGCTGACGGGAACTCCGATGGAAAACCGTCTCAGTGAGCTTTGGAGTATTTTCGATTTCCTGATGCCAGGCTTCCTTTATGGATACCAAGGCTTCCGGGAGAAATTTGAAGAAGCGATCATGAATGACAGAGATGAAGAAGTGAGTGCGAGATTGCGCAGCATGGTACATCCGTTTATTCTTCGCCGACTGAAAAAGGATGTGCTCACGGAGCTTCCGGACAAGATTGAAAAGACGGTAACGATTGAGCTTGAAGGAGAGCAGAGAAAGCTGTATGACGCATACGCAAAGCGGCTGAAACTGTATCTGGAAAAGCAGAGCAAAGAGGAATTTAAACAGAGCAAGCTGGAAGTATTGAAGGAACTCACAAGACTGCGCCAGCTTTGCTGCGGTCCGGAGTTATTTCTGGAAAACTATCACGGTGAAAACGCGAAGATGGATGCCTGTGTGGAACTTGTGAGACAGGCAGTCGACGGTGGACATAAGGTGCTTCTGTTCTCCCAGTTTACGAGTGTGTTGGATGAAATTGAAAAGGCGCTTGCGAAAGAGAAAATCGAGGATCACCGAATTGATGGAAGCGTGTCGAAGGAGCAGAGGATCCGGCTTGTGGATTCCTTTGAGACGGACGATGTTCCTGTGTTCTGTATTTCCTTGAAAGCTGGTGGTACAGGACTGAACCTGACGGCGGCAGATATCGTGATCCACTACGATCCATGGTGGAATGTTGCTGCGCAGAATCAGGCAACAGACCGTGCGCACCGGATCGGTCAGAGGAACACGGTGACGGTCTATGACCTGATCGCGGAGAACACGATCGAGGAGCAGATTAAAAAGCTTCAGGAGAGCAAGAGTGCTCTTGCGGAGGAGATCTTGTCTGGAGAAGGAATCCAGAGTATTGTACTGGATCGGGATGAGATTTTGAAGATGCTGTAAAAGTGTATTGCCGCTTCAGATAAGCTGGGGTAGTGCATTCAGAAGAAGTAAAGGTCACTTGGCCCCCTTTGATCGGTGGGAGTCATGTGACCTTTGTCTTATTCACGGAATTTTCTACGATAAACTTGATTGAGTAATGTGGTGAGAAAATTCCTTTTCGATATCTTTTTGGTAGACGGGATGAAGCGCGGATTCCACCAGAATAAAGTTTAAGATCCATTGGATCATGTAGCAGAAGCAGTTCCTCTGCGAAAAAAAGCAAATCCAAATATTACTTCGGAACCTAAATATATGGCAGAACCGGAGAAATATCAATGATAGTTCAGAAAGTGAAATAACGTGAGGATAGAAATAAAAAGATCCTGCCCCATAGTAAGACAGGATCTTCGGCGATACTCCTGCAGGAGTACAAAATTGTTTATATGATCAGTGATTGAGGGTTAATCCACCAGCTCATTCTGATGTCTCGACAAATGCTCATAGGGCAGGATCAACCGTCCGCGGTAGAGGCCGCAGCCATCGTTTACGAGGTCATTATTGATGGCGGAGAACATGTTTACGTCGAGGTCGGCGAGGTTTAAGGTTACGAGGCGGCGGCAGCGCTCGTAGGCTTCATCAAAGTAGACGCATTCGCCCACAGGGATCTCGTCGCGGCGGGCGCGCTCGCCCTCCTGGCGCTTCTCGTAGCTTAAGTGGTTGGCGACACCGATCTCCGCAATATCGTCCATGTGCTTGGTGCGGAGCTGGACTTCCATATAGCTGCGGGAGCTGTTGTCGTAGAAGGTGATGTGGAGTGACTGGTAGTCCTCAGAAGTATTTCCACAGATATAGTCGCGGTAGTAAGGCTTCACATCATCGTTTAATAACGGCGAGGTGCTTTTCTTCACACCGTAGGCCGGTTCCGCGGTAAATCCCCGCTCTTCGAGAAAGCCCGGAAGTTCGTTGGCGATCTGGTAGAGGTATCGGAGGTCAGCTTCTTCCTGAGATTCATCAGGTTTCAGGTAGCATTTCGGCAGAGAAGTCACGATCCGGTATGCGATCAGATCCCGAAAACAGCTGAGGCGCTGCTTGAGTTCGGAAATCGACGGGTAGGCCTTATTTTCCATATAGTAATCATAGATATATTCGACGATGTAGCCGTTGAACTTTGCCTCCGCGCGGATCAGGGATTTGATGCGCCCTTTGAAGTTAAAGGCCAAAAGCGGATATTCCTTTGCCATATGGATATAAAATTCCCGGATCTTCTGGGACTGGGCAGTAAGGAAATCATTGTGCTCGAGCAGCTCCCGGATCTGGAGCAGAAAGTTCGCATGCATCAGGTCGATCTCATTGCCGGTGCATTTTGCCTCTTTCTTCAGGTCCTGGCTGTAGTTTTTTAAAATTTTGAACATGGTATCGCCGGAATAAAGATAATCATTTAATGTAACCATGGCTGTCACTCCTCTGTCGTAGATAATTATATTTTATCAAAATCAGCGGCATTATCAAG
Organism: Pilosibacter fragilis; assembly: GCF_032490495.1. Taxonomy (NCBI): domain Bacteria; kingdom Bacillati; phylum Bacillota; class Clostridia; order Eubacteriales; family Clostridiaceae; genus Pilosibacter; species Pilosibacter fragilis. The sequence goes on from NZ_JAVYJB010000005.1 coordinate 17,229, forward strand.
AAAAATGTAACGATGTTTTCCGATGGTCGAGACATGGATCGGCAAAACAGAAATGGAAAAAGAGCTTGCCGCACGAGTTAGTTTGTGCTAACATATCACACAGACAACTGTGCTGCAGCATGTACTTGTGAATGGAAAGGAAAAGGTAACCGTGAAGGTACTGAATGGTTACAGGAAAATAATAAAATGGAGATCAAACAACTGGAATATTTTGCGGCGGCGGTGGAGTATGGGAGCCTGAACCGCGCGGCAGAGAAATTATATACAACACAGCCGAATGTGAGCCGCGTGTTAAACAGTCTGGAAAAAGAGCTGCATGTGACGCTTCTGGAGAGAAGCAACAAGGGAATCAAGATGACACCACAGGGGGAAGAACTCTATGGTCATGCGATGAGCATCTTAAAACACTCCAATGTCATCCGTTCGATGTCGGAGCGGCCGAACGGGAGAAGATTTTCGGTGTCCGGTTACAGGAGTGGCCTGCTCACAAAACTGATGGTGCAGCTGTATCAGGGCGGTAGAGAGCAGATAAAATATGAATACCGGGAAGGAACTGTGGAGGAGATCACAGATAACGTGGCGGCAAGGATCTCAGAGATCGGGATCGTCTATTTCGCGGAAGCACAGATGCCGTGTTTTCAGCATATCATGTGGCATAAAAAACTGGAATTCTATAAGCTGGCGCTTAGGGGGATTTGTGTCTATGTTGGGGAAAATCATCCGCTATATGAACGGGAATCTATTCGCTTTCCTGAACTGAAGGGGATGAAATTTGTGACGGAGACGGAAGATTTCTTTGCCATGGAACATCATATCGAGAGGATCAGCGTCGGTGCGTTCATCTCGGAACAGCATATGAATGACAGGTTTTATACAAACAGCGATTACATGATCAATAACCTGCTTTTGCATTCTGACGTGTGCTGCCTGGGGATCGATATTGTCCCGGCAGGTTACCGGAAATACGGAATCAAAGCACTTAAAATCGAGGACTGTGAGCCATTCCTGGCATTCGGGTTTGTGGCGGCGGAGAATGCCTCGCTGTCTGCGGAGGCAGAGCAGTATCTGGGGAAATTGAAGACATATTTACAGTGATGATGTTAGTCAGTAACGGTTCAGCAGGCCTGCGTATTTGAACTCTAAAATCCTGTTGACGGAACCGATCTGGAATGGATATCCGCAAGGATGCGCAGTGATTCTGTGAAGAATAAATCAGTTTACGCTGACCAGAATCACGCGCCAGACCTCATGGACGTTCGACTTGAAATGAAAAGCGTATAGCAGATGGTATTTATATGAGTGATATCATATAAAAAATCCTCATTGCTATACGCTTTTGTTATAACTGATCCCCCATGAAATGGCATTGGTAAGTTTGAACTAACCATGGTATAGTAATTCCTGCGAAAAACAGACACAAGCGGGGATTGCAAAAATGTAAAGATCCCCCACACATACTCAAGAGGAGGACAACATGAAAAAAAGAGTACTTAGCCTGTGCCTGGCAGGTCTTATGGCGGCATCTTTGACAGGATGCGGCGGAGCAGGAAACGCAGCAGAGACAACGGCAGCAGCAGGAGCAGAGAACAGTGCCGCAGCATCGGAAGCCGGTGCTTCTGAAGGAAAAGAAGAACTTGTATTTGTAAACTATCGCGATATCCGCGATTTAAATCCACATCTCTACGCAGGAGAAATGTATGCCCAGGAGATGCTTTATGAGACACTTGTAAACATTACGGCAGATGGATATGAGGGATGCCTGGCGGAATCCTGGGACATCAGTGATGACGGAAAGACCTATACATTCCACATTCGTGACGGCGTGAAATTCTCCGACGGGGAAGTTTGCGACGCAAACGCGATCAAGGCAAACTTTGACGCGATCATTGAGAACAAGGACCGTCATACATGGCTGGAGATGATGAATCTTCTCGTGGGCGTATCGGCACCGGATGATAAGACCTTCGTGATCGAACTCTCCGAGCCTTACTACCCGCTTTTAACAGAGCTTGGTGTTACGAGACCGTTTGCCATGATCTCTCCGAAGGCGATGAAGGATGGAAGCACAAAGGACGGAGTCAACGCGTATATCGGAACAGGTCTGTATGTCCTGACTGATTTTGTGACAGACGAATATGCCGTTTTTGAGGCAAATGAAAATTACTGGGGTGAACAGCCGAAGATCAAAAAGATCACAGTTAAGGTGATCCCGGATAACCAGACGAGAATCCTTGCGCTGGAGAAAGGCGAGATCGACATGATTTTCGGTAAAAACATGATCGACGCGGACGCTATCAACCAGTACACAGGAAACGATAAATTTACAGTATCCCTTTCTGACCCGACATCTACCCGTCAGATCGTATTAAACACGACAAGAGATGTCCTTGCGGATAAGGAAGTCCGCCAGGCGCTTCAGCACGCGACCAACAAGCAGGCAATTTCCGACGGCATCTTCTATGGACTTGAGCAGCCGGCAGACACTCTGTTTGCGAAGACAGTTCCGTACTGCGATATCGACCTTGAGCCGTACGCATACGATGTGGAGCTTGCCCAGAGTATGTTAGACGAAGCCGGATGGGTCGTTGGAGCGGACAAGATCCGTGAAAGAGACGGTCAGAAGTTAAACATCGATCTTCTTTACAACAGTGACAGCGTAACAGAGAAAGCGATCGCTGAGTATCTGCAGAGTGAATACCAGAAGATCGGAATTTCCTTAAATATCCACGGAGAGGAAGAACAGTCCTATCGCGACAATATGAAAGCCGGTAACTTCGACATGGTATTCAATATCTGCTGGGGTACGCCGTATGATCCACAGTCTTCCCTGGCAGCGATGCGCGCACCGGTTTACGGTGACTATGCAGCGCAGCTCGGACTTGAAGATAAGGCGGATATCGACCAGGCGATCACGGATATTCTTGTATCCACCGATGAGACAAAACGCCAGGAACTCTACACATTTGTCCTGACAAGACTCCATGAGGACGCGGTATACATTCCGCTCACATATGAGTGCAATAAGGCGATCTACCGTTCGGATCTTCAGGGCTTCCATTTCACACAGACCCAGTACGAAGTTCCGTTTGCGGATTTCTATTTTGAGTAAAAATTCAAGTCGAACGTCCGTGAGACTTGGCGCGTGATTCCGGTCAGCGCAAGCTGACATATTCTTTACAGAATCACTGCGCATCCTCGCGGAGCGTTTATCTCAGTCGGAGACTGAGATAAAGCCCGATCTGACAGGCCGTCCATCCGGGCGGCTTGTTGTTGTGCGTATGTACGGAAAGGAGAATTTCATGAAACAGTACGTCATTAAGCGGATCCTGTCAGCGATCCCTCTTCTGATCGTGATTTCATTTGTTTGCTTTGTATTTATTAACCTGATCCCGTCGGATCCGGCGGAGGTAGCGCTGCGTGTCCGCCAGGTGCCCATCATAACAGAAGAGGCCATCGCGGAAGTCCGTGCAGAGCTGGGACTTGATAAGCCATATCTTGTGCGGTACTTTTCCTGGCTTGCGGATTGCCTGAGGGGAGATTTTGGGATCAGTTATGTAAATCCGAAAAGAACTGTGGCGGGTGAACTGGCAAGATGTATGCCTGCGACACTCCAGTTGGCGGGCGTTTCTTTCGTGATGGTGATCCTTTTAAGTCTGCCGATCGGCTTTCTTTGCGCTGTCTATAAAGATGGATGGTTCGATAAGATCATGAGAGCCATCGTCTTTATGACAACGGCGATGCCGGCATACTGGGTGGGACTACTTCTCATGTGGCTTGTATCCATCAGGCTGGATCTTCTTCCGACAAGCGGAAACGGAACATGGAAACATCTGATCCTCCCGGCATTCACGGTGTCACTCAGCTATATTTCTACCTATATCCGTCTGATCCGCAACAACATGCTGGAAAATATGAAGCAGGATTATGTCCTTTACGCGAATGTCAGGGGGCTGCCCCAGAAGCTGATCCTTGTAAAACATATCCTGAAAAACTCCATGCACACCTGTATCGTTGCAGTCGGAATGAGCATTCCGCAGCTGATCTCAGGAACGATCGTGGTGGAAAATGTGTTTGCATGGCCTGGACTCGGGACGCTCTGCATCAGTTCTATTTTTAACCGGGATTATCCGGTGATCCAGACATACGTGCTTCTGATCGGAGTCCTGTTTGTCGTTTTCAATCTGTTATTCGATATTTTACAGACGGTATCAGACCCGCGTATGAGAAGGGAGGAACATTAATGCTTCAGCGCTTTTTACATAACAGGACTGCAATGTTCACTGTGGTGATCGTTCTCCTCACAGCGCTCGTGGGGATCTTCGCCCCGTTTATTGCGCCGAACGATCCGTATGAAACGGACATCCTCAACAAATTTGCCGGATTTTCGGCTGAATATCCGCTTGGAACGGACAATCTTGGCCGCTGTATTCTTTCGAGAATGATCTATGGGATCCGCCCGACACTGGGGCTGGCAGTCCTGACGATGCTTGGAACCATCGGTCTTGGAGCTCTTATGGGACTTTTGGCGGGATATTTCCGCGGAATCCCGGAGGAGATCATCATGCGGACGGTCGACGTTATGCTCTCCTTCCCAAGTCAGATTATGGTATTTGCGGTGGTTGCGCTTCTCGGCATCAATGTCCAGAACGTGATCCTGGCGAATGTGTTCATCAAGTGGGCTTGGTATGCACGAATGATCCGGACCGGAGTCATGCAGCACAGAGACCGCAATTTCGTCCAGTTTTCCAGATGCGTGGGAACTCCGGAGAGATTTATCCTGTTCCGCCATCTGGTGCCGTCCATCGCGGCGGACCTCGCGGTTCTCGCGTCACTCGATGTGGGCTGGGCGATCATCAATATCTCCACGCTTTCATTCCTGGGACTCGGTGTTCAGGCACCGACACCGGAGTGGGGAGCGATGTTAAATGAGGCAAAAAATGTCCTCACAAGCAACCCCACCCAGATGATCGTGCCGGGTGTCGCGATCGTGATCCTGGTATCTGCCTTCAACTTGATGGGAGACGCGCTGAGGGATGTTCTTGATCCGAAGGAGGTGAATGTATGAGCACAGTGATACGGGCGGAAGACTTGTGCGTAACGTTAAAAATTCCGCGCAGACCGGAAAAAGAGCTTGTCCGCCATGTAAACTTTGAGGTTCAGCGAGGGGAATGCCTTGGAATCCTGGGAGAATCGGGAAGCGGAAAAAGCATGAGCATCAAGGCGATGCTGGGACTTCTCGATAAGAATTTCTCCGTCTCCGGTCATGCCTGGTTTGGGGAAAAGGATCTCTTAAAGGAAAGTGGGGAGTCCATGAGAAAGATCCGTGGGAGTGAGATCGCTGTCGTCCTACAGAACCCGATGACGTGTTTTGACCCACTCTACCGAATCGGAAGCCAGATCGGGGAGACATTTGCGACACACACGGACTGGAATGCGAACGAGATCCGAGAGAAGTCACTGGAGACACTGGAACGCATGCGGATCCGCAATCCGGAGGAGACGCTTCAGAAATACCCGCATCAGCTCTCCGGCGGCATGCTGCAGAGGATCATGATCGGGATCGCGATGGCATTAAAACCGGCACTTCTGATCGCGGATGAACCGACAACGGCCATCGATTCGATCACCCAGTATGAGATCCTGGAAGAATTTGTCCGGATCAAGAAAGAGCATGATACGGCAATGATCTTTATCACCCACGATCTCGGTGCGATCTCTAAGGTTGCGGACGACCTTGTGGTCATGAACAGCGGAACGATCGCGGACCGGGGAAGCTTTTCCCATATCCTGCATCATGCGTCAGATCCATATACGAGACTTCTGGTGGAAAAACGGTCGGCGGTCATGAAAAAATACAGGGAAAGCATTGGGCATGAGAATGGAGGTGCGGCATGATCCGGATGAGAGATATCTGCGTCAGCTTTCGCAGTGAGCGGCAGGAAAAGATCTTTGGTGTCAGCAGGACACAGGTACTGTTTAATGTGTCACTCTCGATCCCCAAAGGAAGCTGCCTTGGAATCTTAGGTGAATCCGGAAGTGGAAAATCGACGCTTGGACGGGTGATCTGCGGTCTGTTAAAGCCGGACAGCGGGGAATACCTGCTGGAAGGGAAAAATGTGTATGCGTCACGAGATGGAAAGAAGAATCTTCAGAACATGCTCAGCGTTGTATTCCAGGATTATACGACATCTGCAAATCCGCGGTTCAGGATCCGGGATATTCTGGCGGAAGGAATCCGGGTGAAGGAACGGAAGAACGGAAAAAAAACGGACCGGAGCGCGGAATACTGCAGACTTTTGGAGTTAGTCGGCCTGGATGAGACGTTTCTCGACCGTTTTCCGCATGAGCTTTCGGGTGGACAGCTTCAGCGTGTCTGCATCGCCCGTGCCGTGGCGTGTGAGCCGGAGTTTATCCTGTTTGATGAGGCGATCTCTTCCCTCGACGCGCACACGCAGGTGCAGGTGATGGATCTCTTAAAGGAGCTGAAGGAGAAGCTGGGGCTGACGTATGTGTTTATCACCCACGACCTTACATCAGTCACATATCTCTGCGACGAAGTCATGTTCTTATATAAAGGACGGATCACGGAACATATCCCGGTATCCCGGATCGCGCAGACTACGGATGTGTATGCGCGAAAGCTGCTGGATTCCATTATTGAGTTTGATGAAGAGTACGATGATGAAATGGACGTAAAAGAAAGTGAAGAAAGTGCATAGTAGCTGTGAGTGCATTGAACAGTTACAGTGCACGACAGAAAATATGCTCAGGAGGTGGCAGAAATATGCTGGAGATCGGAATGATCTGTGCAGAAGCAGGAGAAAAGAAGACTGGGTGGCTGGAAATAGAAGGCGGCGGACAGAAACTTCCGCTAACACTTATCTGCGGGGCAAAGGAAGGACCTACGATGATGATATCAGCGGGAGTCCATGGAGCGGAATATATCGGCGTGCAGGCGCTTTCCGAGCTTTCCAGAGAGCTTGATCCCAAGGATACTGCGGGGAATGTGATCTGCCTTCATGTGGCAAATCCTTCAGCATTCCGGGATTATGTGCGCTTTTTCGTGCCTGAAGATGGAAAAAATCTGAACCGGGTATTTCCGGGGAAAAAGGATGGAACATTGTCGGAGCGGATCGCGTGGACGATCACGGAAAAACTCCAGTCAAAGGCGGACTACTATATCGATCTTCATGCGGGGGATACCAGTGAAGAGGTTATGCCGTTTGTCTATTATAATGTGGCAGCAGGAGAAAAGATCGCCAGGGTGTCTGCGAACATGGCAATGGCAGCGGATATGGAAGTGCGTGCCAGCTCCACAGCGACCACCGGCGCGTATAGCAGCGCTTGCCAAAGAGGTCTTCCTGCGATCCTCATGGAGCGCGGAGGCGGCGGAAAATTTACGGACAGCGAAGTTCAGGCATATAAGCGGGATGTGAAGAATATTATGATCCGCATGGGACTTCTTTCCGGTGAAGAGGTTCATACAGTGCAGCAGAAAAATGTGACCAGAGCAGAGTATCTGGAGGCAGAGACAGATGGATTGTGGTATCCGGTATTTTCCGCAGGAGATACGTTCGCGGGAGGTGCGGTTCTGGGAACGGTGAGAGATATCTGGGGAAACCTTTTACGGGAGTATCGGGCAGACTATCCGGGAATCGTTCTGTACCAGACGGTAGGTCTTGGCGTGAAGACAGGGGATCCGCTGATCGCTTATGGGGAATATGTGGATAGATAAATAACAGATGTGAAATAAAAATGTCAATAAAAAGCCATTTTATGGGAAAGTCCTGGAATTCAGGAGATATCCATAAAATGGCTTTTTATGCTGCCATGCATACAAAAGAAGCTGCCGGCGGCAGGTTTCGCAGGCGCGCACTGGAGCAAACAGGATATTAAATCTTAAAGCATTTCTGCAGATCGCGATACTGTCCGAGAACCAGAATCGTATCGCCTTCTTCAAAGCTGGTTTCCGGCTTGACGGAGAAATCCAGGGTGCCGTTTCGACGGACGGCAATGATGTTGATGCCGTATTTTTTCCGGATATCGATCTCACCTACGCTCATGCCAACCCATCGTTCCGGAAGATCAACCTCATAGATATCGTAGTCGCCTTCCAGATTGACGAAATCAAGAATGTGGTCGGAGCTGAAGCGGATCGCTGTCCATTTCGCAAGCTGCTGTTCCGGGTAGACGACCTGATCGGCACCGTTTCGCAGAAGAAATTTCTGGTGAACGTCACTGGAAGCGCGGGAGACAACGAGCTTTGCTCCGAGCTCCTTTAAGAGAGAGGTCGTTTCAAGGGAACTCTGGAAATTATCGCCGATCGCGACGATGCAGGCATCAAAATTGCGGATTCCCAGAGAGGAAAGGAAGGACTCATTTGTACTGTCACCGATCTGCGCTTCCGTCACATAGGGAAGGACTGCGTTGACACGTTCTTCCGTACTGTCAATGGCCATAACCTGGTGTCCGAGGTTGTGAAGATGCATGGCAACATGTTTTCCAAAACGGCCGAGACCGATCAAAAGAATTGATTTCATAATTTTCTCCTTAAATATATGATCTATTATCCGACGGAAATTTTTTCCTGCGGGAATTTTCCGCACCGGATCCTGTAACCGGACATGGTCGCGTAGATGATCGTGAGCCCGCCAACACGGCCGATGAACATAAATGTGATCAGGATCAGCTTCGATGGAACGGAAAGTGTCGGGGTGATCCCGAAGCTCAAGCCTACCGTAGCAAGCGCAGAAATCGCCTCAAACAGACACGGTATAAGAGGCAGGCTTTCCAGAATGCTGAGCGTCATGGCACACAGGATACCGAGGCTTGTATACATGAAAAGGATCGCGATCGCTGTGGCGACAATATCGGGGATAATGCGCCGTTTAAACATTTCCGGGCTGTCCTTTCTGGCAAAGACAGCAGTCGCACAGGAGATCAGAACGGCCAGAGTGGTCGTCTTGATTCCGCCGGCGGTGGATCCCGGGCTTCCTCCGACCAGCATGAGAAGAATCATAAGAAACTGGCCGGATTCCCGCATGGAGGAAAGATCCGCTGTATTAAAACCGGCAGTTCGCGTTGTCACCGACTGGAATAAGGATACAAGGATCCGTTTTCCGGCCGGGATATCCTGAAATTCCAGAAAAAAGAAGAGGATAGCCGGGATAAAGATCAGTGCCAGCGAGTAGGAGAGGATGACCTTACTCTGCATCCGGTATCGGGAAATATGGTGGCGGTTTCTGTAAATATCATCCCAGGTCAGGAAACCGATTCCGCCGATCACGATAAGCAGGATGATCACGAGATTGATCAGCGGGTCATATGCGTAGGATGTCAGGGAGGAATATGCTCCCCGGACACCAAGCAGATCGATTCCGGCATTGCAGAATGCGGATACGGAGTGGAATAAAGACATCCAGAGTCCCCGGAAAAGACCAAAATCGCGGCAGAATACAGGTGCCATCAGGAGAGCGCCGATCAGTTCGATACCGAGAGTGACTCTTACAATAAAACCGGTCAGGCGGACAACTCCTCTGAGCTGAGGGGCAGCGACCGATTCTGCCATGATACTCCGCTGGGAAAGACCGATCTTCTTTCCGGAGAGGATCGTAAAGGAAGCGGAGATCGTCACAACGCCGAGACCGCCGGTCTGGATCAGAAGCAGAATTACGGCATGTCCAAAGGAAGACCAGTAGGTTCCGGTGTCACAGACCACAAGACCGGTCACGCAGACGGAGGTGACGGAGGTAAACAGGGCGTTTACAAATGGAGTCCAGCTTCCGTCCGCGGAGGATACCGGCAGCATCAGGATGCCGGCGCCGAGCAAGATCACGAAGGCAAAGCCTAAAACAATGATCTGAAATGAATTTAACCGCCTGAAAGCGGAAAGAATACGAAACATAATCTGAATCCTTTCATAAAGCATTTGTTCCATTATAAACGTTTATGGATGTAAAGAAAAGCGAAATTTATGGATTTTAAAGTCCTGAAAATTCCTGATTCGCACAGGAAATTATAAAGAGCGGCTGGATCCGTTCTGGTCTGCGAAAAGTGTGAGAGGTGGACGTGTGGAAATTATTTCCAGGTGGTCTGTTTAAAAATGTTGTAATTACAACATACGAAAGCTGATTTCGCGGATATAATGTGTACATGGTTCGGCGGTGCCGGACAGGGAAACATGATGACTTATCGGTTATGGCTGCCGCAGGGACGGCAGGCGTGTCAGGATAATTTGAGATCGGCAAAACTGCGAAGACAGTGTTGGCTGCTTGTATGGGCTGCCTGGAGTCACGCGGGAAGAGTCGGGGAAATATATGGAGGTATATGAAATGGATCAAAAAATGTTCTGTTATCAGTGTGAGCAGACCGCAGGCTGCGCGGGATGTACCGGGAGCACGGGTGTCTGCGGAAAGACGGCGGAGACAGCAAGGCTGCAGGACCAGCTTGTAGGTGCGATGATCGGGCTTGCGAGAGCGGCAGAAGGCGTGGAATGTCCGGGAGATCGAGTGTACCGCACGGTGATCGAGGGGCTTTTTACGACACTTACGAATGTAAGCTTTGATGATGACGCGATCCGGGCGCAGATTGAGAAGACGCACAGGGAGAAGGAGCGGCTGCTCGCAGCGCCGGTGAAGAAAAGTGCAGGACCGCGCGAAAAGGCAGCGGGAGAGTCAGGTGCGGCAGCAAGTGTGCAAGATACGGATGATTATAATCTCGGTCTGCTGTGGGACATGGACCCTGATATCCGCTCCCTGAAATCCCTGATCCTGTTCGGATTAAAGGGTATGGCGGCGTACGCGTACCATGCGCTGATGCTGGGGGCATCTGATGAGACGGTAAACCAGTTCTTCTTAACGGGGCTCCGGGAGATCGCAAAAGACGGTACCGTCGAAAGCCTGCTCCCGACGGTCCTGAAGGTCGGCGAGGTGAACCTCACCTGCATGGCGATGCTGGACGCAGCAAACACGGGAACTTACGGGACTCCGATCCCGGTCAGCGTACCGCTTGTAGTAGAAAGAGGACCGTTTATCGTTGTGACGGGACATGACCTCAAGGACCTGGAGCTTCTCTTAAAGCAGACAGAGGGAAAAGGCGTTAACATCTACACCCACGGCGAGATGTTGCCGGCCCACGCTTACCCGGAGCTCAGAAAGTATCCGCAGTTAAAGGGCAATTTCGGAACTGCATGGCAGAATCAGCAGAAGGAATTTGCGGATATCCCGGCTCCGATCCTCTTTACCACAAACTGTCTGATGCCGCCGAAGAAATCCTACGCGGACCGCGTGTTCACGACGGAGGTCGTAGCATATCCGGGAATGGTTCATATTGATGATGAGAAAGACTTTACCCCGGTGATCGAGAAGGCGCTGGAACTCGGCGGATATCAGGAAGACCGCCAGTTTACGGGAATCAACGGCGGAACTCAGGTCATGACAGGATTCGGACATGGAACGATCCTTTCCATGGCTGATCAGGTCATCGACGCGGTAAAATCCGGCGCGATCAGACATTTCTTCCTCGTTGCGGGCTGCGATGGCGCGAAGCCGGGAAGAAACTACTATACGGATTTTGTAAAGCAGACTCCGGCGGACAGCCTTGTCCTGACGTTAGCATGCGGAAAGTTCCGCTTTAACGATCTGGACCTTGGAAATATCGGCGGTCTCCCGCGGATCATGGACATGGGCCAGTGCAACGATGCCTATGGTGCCATCAAGGTGGCTATGGCGCTGGCGGAGGCGTTTGGGTGCGGGGTGAACGAGCTTCCGCTGTCCTTCGTGCTCTCCTGGTATGAGCAGAAGGCAGTGTGTATTCTCCTGACACTCCTGCATCTTGGGATCAGGAATATCCGCCTCGGCCCGTCCTTACCGGCGTTCCTCTCCCCGAATATCCTGAATTTCCTTGTGGAAAATTATGGAATCGGGCCGGTGACAACGCCGGAGGAGGATTTGAAGGCGTTATTGGGATAAGATAAAAAGCCCCCGGATAGGGAATGTGCCATCGGTCAGTTGACCAGCTGCGGTAGTTCCTTATCCGGGGACTTTACTTATGTACTTAAATTACAGTGATCCGCATGATCTGCGGTCAACCGAATTTTACAGATGCTGTAAAAGCTCCAGCTGTTCTCCGTTCGGTCCGATAAAAAATGCGTTGCGGATGCCGCCGAAGATCGGGAGGTCAGCTGCCTTGTCGACACCGCCCCGGAAGTTTGTGATCCCGGCTGCCTTTAAGTCTGCGATGGCAGCGTCGATGTCATTGACTTCGATTGCGATGTGCGGGAAGAGACTGCCCAGGGCGGTCACATCAGTGCCGTCATGTGGCTCGATGATCTCGAGGTCAAAGCCCGGCATGCTGACGATCTTGATGTGGTTAGTTCCAAGCGGCTTCTGGACATCAGCCTGTCCAGTGACCTTTCCACCGAGACATTCGTAGAATTTTATGGATGTTTCAAGATCCTTTGTGAAAAGCGCGATATGCGCAAGTCCTGTGATGTGTTTCATGATAAGAATCCTTTCCGCGTTCCAGCGCAGCAAATCTCCAGATAAAAGCACCAGATCAGAAGCAGATGGTCTTACCTGAGTGATCCTACAGAGGCGGAAACGCTGTTGCTGTAGTTTTTCTATCTCAAACTATGCTTATTATAGGATTATTTGAAACAGAGTGCAAGAAAAAAGTAAGCGACTGATCCCTGCCCGTGTACAGCAACAATTTTCTCAGTGACGGGCAGAAAAAACTGTGCTATACTCTTGTATTATGAAAAATTTTATTGTATTTGATTTGGAATGGAACCAGAACCCGGGCGGTAAAGAAGCGTCTGTGGAGCGGCTTCCTTTTGAGATCTTTGAGATCGGAGCAGTAAAACTGAATGAAGAGCGTGAGAAGGTCGCGGAGTTTCACCGGATCATCCGTCCCTGCGTGTACCGCCAGATGCACCGGATCATCTCTGAGGTGACCCATGTTTCCATCGAAGAGTTAGAGCGGGATGGAGAGCCGTTTGCGGCGGTAATGGAGGATTTCCTTAAATGGTGTGGAGAGGACTGCATATTCTGCACCTGGGGAAGTATGGACCTTACGGAACTGCAGAGGAACATGGTCTATCATGGGATGACGATCCCGTTCCCGAAACCGTTCCTTTTTTATGATGTCCAGAAACTGTACAGCCTGTGTTATCAGGACGGAAAGGCGAGAATTTCGTTGGATGAGGCGGTGGAGTCCTTTGCACTTGACGTGGACGCGCCGTTCCATAGGGCGCTTGGCGACGCAGAGTATACGGGACGTGTGATGCGGGCCATGGATTTTGAGTCTGTGAAGGACTATGTGTCCGTGGACTACTATATGCCGCCGGAGAGCGAGGATGAGGAGTTCACGCTGCGTTTCCCGGAGTACACGAAGTTTGTGTCCCGGATGTTTGAGACAAAGGAAGAGGCGATGGAGGAGAAGCGGGTGACAGATGTTGTCTGCACGAAGTGCCGCCGGATGTTGAGGAAAAAGATCCGCTGGTTTTCCTCGGGGCAGCGCTATTACCTCTGCCTTGCGACATGCCCGGAACACGGTATGATGAAAGGAAAAATCCGGATGAAAAAGTCGGAGGACGGCAGAGTTTTTGCCGTAAAGACGGTAAAACCGGTGGATGAGGAAGGTGCAGAAGCTGTTTTCCTGAAAAAAGAGGAGGCCCGGATCCGCCGTGCGGAGAAAAGCAGGCAGAAGAAACTCCATGGAGTGGAATAGAGGCGGCAGCCCGGAAGATACGGCAGCAATTGAGCACTTTGCTCCTGAAAAAACGGATGTGAAAAGATAGAAAAAGAGCAGAGGTATTGCTTCAAAAAGCATACATCTGCTCTTTTAGTTTACATAAAATAAAACTTATCGTCTCCGAAAATGATCTCTGAGCCGCTCCCGGAATCCCGGCTGCTTAATCCCGGACTTGGATCTTAAGTGCTTTTCCATGATCATATCAAATTCTGTGGAAGAATATCCCCATTCCTTTAAACGTTTTTCGCGCCGCTGATGACGGAGAAAACGCTCGTTCTGGGCTTTGTTTTCCTGATAGATCATGATTCCGGAGACGGCGCCGCCGATGGCTCCGATGACAGCGGCAGCGATCAGGACTTTCTTAACAATGCCGAAAGCAGGAGAGGAGGTCCAGGATGTCTTATTGCTGCCCGTTTTTTTAGAGGAAGGTTCGGTTTCCTTGTCAGGTGCCTTAGAAGGAATGGTTTCAGCCACAGTCTCAGTCTCCGCGGTATCCGTGCTCTGATTCACTGCTCCGGGCACATATCCCTGTGTCACAGTCGCCTCCAGATAAGCCTGTCCCACAAGCTTATCCCCATAGCGGTAATCGATCCGTGCAATCGCCCCATCCGGTGCATCGTCAGTCAGGTCGTAGTCCAGTGTGGAAGTCACATCGGAGAAGCTCCCATCCGCAGGTAAAGTCACCGCGCTGTTTTTATTTACCGTGAGTCTTGTAGCACTCCCGGAAAAGATCCCGGAGATCGTCAGATCATCAGCCACCTTGCTGTAAGTGCTGTCCTGATCCGCAACCGGAACGGACTTGAAATTTTTAAATCCATAGTCAAACAGTGCTTTTGTGTCGGAATAATGGGTCTGGTGACCATTGAGAACGACAGCTATGAGCTTCATTCCATCGCGCTCCGCGCATGTCACCAATGTATTTCCCGCGAGCAGGGTGTAACCGGTCTTTCCGCCGATGGCACCGTCGTAATAAAGGGAATCATTCCGCCGCAGCATTCTGTGGTGGGCGTAGTAGCGCCAGCCATCCGGGTACTGCTTTAATTTCCCCGCAGGAACGTCATAGTATGTTGTGGAATCAACCTCTACAAATGTCGGATTATTAAATGCCGCCTTCGCGATCAGAGCCATGTCATAAGCGGATACATAGTGATTCGGATTATTCAGACCGCTCGGGTTTGCGAAATGGGAGTCCGTACATCCAAGCTCCGCCGCCTTCTCATTCATCTTCTCCGCAAAAGCATCAATACTGCCTGCGCAGTGTTCGGCCAGAGCGTTTGCAACCTCATTCGCGGACTGTAAAAGCAGGGCATAAAGACAGTCCCGGACACTTAACGTATCTCCGGCGCGGGCCCCCAGAATGGAGGAGTTCGGCTCAAGAGAGTTCACCGCTGTATTGGAGAACGTCACGGTCTCATCAAGCCCACAGTTTTCAATCACGATCAGTGCCGTCAGGATCTTTGTGATACTTGCCGGATAATACGGTTCATGGCTGTTCTTCTCAAACAAAACCGCTCCCGAATTGATGTCCATTAGGATCCCGCCGTCCGCCGAGATCGAGATCTCCGACGGCCACTCAGCCGCCGCATATGCCGTCTGTCCCGGACAAAAGCCGAGGATCAGCGTCAGACAGAGAAAAATACTTAAAATTCGTTTCATGGAACTCCTTGAAAAAATTGCCGCCATGTTTACCCGACGTGGCGGCTGTTTTGATGTCTCAAATCCCATCGGCACAGCCGATCAGGAATGGATTTTTGCCTGTAATTGTGAAGGATTGAATGATCACAGTACTCGTACTATGGATTATAGCAGTTTGAAGACAGGGCTGCAACCGATAAATGATATAAAAAAACCGGCAGATCTATCTGCCGGCTCTTTTATATAATACCAGATTTCCAACAAAAAATACCATAACGATCCCTGCAAACACCATCGCGATCCGGGCGGCGGTATCGAAGAAGAAACCTTCCGGAACGATGTTGATGAGCATGTCGGTACGTGGATCGAGGACCCACAGATCATTGTTGAAAAAGATTTTGTGGAAAACAATGAAATATTTTGAGAAGTCTGTGGATATAATGCCGATCAGGGCCAGTGCTACAGCAAAGACCGCGCCGGTGCCGATACAGAGGGATTTCGGGATCAGGCGCTTTAACGCCTCTGTCCGCTCCGCACTCTTACGTCCCCGGAAATAAGCCAGGGCCGCGAAGCATAGGGTGATCAGGATCCCGATCCGGCGGAGCCACAGGCCGCCGATGAAGAGTCCCTGCACGTCCTCCATGTGGGCAATCTCCCGGTCATTAAAAAATTCCCGGTATTCCCCGCCCATGGTGGTGTATACGTGAAGATCCTCGCGCTTTCCGCGAAGGAACGCCATCATCTGGTCGGTGACGTCAAGAAGATCGTCCATGGTCATCTCAGGGAGATCGTTTAAAACCTGGTATTTCGTGTATTCCTTCTCATAATATCCCGGCGTCCAGTAGGTGACTGCCTCAACGGACGTGATAAGGAACGCGATGATCAGCCAGAACGCGGTGAAGATCCCGGCGGCGTAGGTAATGGTCTTTGCTGTTTTTGTCATTTCGTGGTACTCCGTTTGATTACTTTTAGTCTTGTGAACTCCTCGCGGTCCTTTTCCTCCAGAGCATTTGAAATGTCCTTCACAAGTGCCTGGTATGACGGGATCGTGATGTTTTTCAATGCATTGGCCCGCTTCTGGGTCTTCTTAATGCTCTCGGCAAGACGGTAGGCGGATGTCTCCACGGTTGCGAGGTCTGCGGTCAGTTCCTTCACGCGCTCGAAGGCGATTCGTGCCTCGTCCAGCGAATCGCTGGTGCTGTAAAACGAATAAGGCGGTTTTTCATCTTTTGACGGTGTATACTCGACAAGCGGGATCTCCGTTCCCATGATGCTGCGCGCCTTGATCCGGATATCATCCGTGACGGGAAGTGAACCTGCGATCTCCTCCACATAGTGGATTCCCATCTCGATATTGGCCTTCTGGAGTGCCTTGTAGGCGGCGGTAAAAGTGGAATCGATCTCGGACTGGATTGCTTTTGCCTGATCGATCAGGCCCATAAGTTCCCGCAGCAAGATGTTCCTCTTTTTATCCATCAGTCCGTACCCCTGAGTCGCAAGGGCGAGGGAGTTTTTCGCAAGGATCAGATTTCCCTTGGTGGGGAATGTGTTCGGATTCATGAGATCCCCTCCTTATGAAGCGTCTGAAGCGGCGTCTGCAGGTTTATAATACTTGTCTAAGATCTTCGTGTCAATACGGTCGAGCTCTTCTCTCGGAAGAAGTCCTAAAAGCTCCCAGCCGATGCTTAAGGTGTCGATGATGGTACGGTTGTCATGGATATCCTGTCCGATGAACCGTTTTTCAAATTCCCGGCCGAATTCCAGATATTTTTTATCGATCGGGGAGAGCTCATCTTCACCGATAACAGATGCGAGGGCTCTCGCGTCGCCCACCTTTGCGTAGCAGGAAAACAGCTGGTTTGCCACATCCTGATGATCTTCACGGGTAAATCCCTCACCGATGCCGTCCTTCATAAGACGGGACAGGGACGGAAGCACGCTGATCGGCGGGTAGATGGACTGACCGTTTAAGCTGCGGTCCAGAACGATCTGACCTTCTGTGATGTAACCGGTAAGGTCCGGGATCGGGTGGGTGATATCATCGTTTGGCATAGTCAGGATCGGGATCTGTGTGACAGATCCGTTGACTCCGGCGACGATTCCGGCGCGCTCATAGAGAGATGCCAGATCACTGTATAAGTATCCCGGATATCCCTTACGGGACGGGATCTCGCCCTTTGAGGAGGAGACCTCACGCAGCGCCTCAGCGTAGGAGGTCATATCCGTCAGGATGACCAGGATATGCATGCCCTTTTCAAATGCGAGGTATTCGGCAACTGTGAGGGCAACCTTCGGTGTGATCAGACGCTCGACGACCGGGTCATTTGCAAGATTGATAAACATGGCAACATGGTCCAGAACGCCGCTCTCGCGGAAGGTACGTTCAAAGTATTCGGCAACATCGTACTTGACGCCCATAGCTGCGAATACGACGGCGAATTTTTCATCGGAATTGTCTCCCAGAGAGGACTGCATGACGATCTGTGCTGCCAGCTGGTCGTGGGGAAGTCCGTTTCCGGAGAAGATCGGGAGCTTCTGTCCGCGGATCAGGGTCATCAAACCGTCAATGGCGGAGATACCGGTACGGATGTAGTTACGCGGATATTCACGGGCCACCGGGTTTAACGGCTTTCCGTTTACATCCAGTTTTTTATCAGCTAAGATCGGTCCCAGACCGTCGATGGGATTTCCCAGACCGTCAAAAGTACGGCCTAACATATCGGCGGAGACGCCGATCTCCATCGGATGTCCGGTGAGACGGGTATGAGTGTTTTTCAATGCCATGTTTCCGGTGCTCTCAAACACCTGGATCACGGCTTTATCCTCGTACGCCTCGATAATGCGTCCGAGCTTCTTTTCTTTTCCGTCGACGGTCATTTCCACGATTTCATCATAAGATGCCCCGGAAACGCCTTCGAGGACGGCAAGAGGGCCATTTAAGGAACTAAGGCCAAGATATTCGACTGCCATTGTGATCTGCCTCCTTATGCGTTGCGCTCGATGACGGAATTGTAGAAGTCATCGATCTGCTTCTTATAGTCGTCAAACATGTCGAGACGGTCATTCGGGACGTCATATTTGATGGCAATGATCTTCTCAAAGATCTTTTCTTCTTTGAGGACGGATACCGGCATGCCCATGGCAACGAGGGCACGGGATTTTTTATAGAGATAAAGGATGATCTCCATCATCTTAAACTGCTTTTTCAGCGGAACGCAGGTATCTTCCTTATGGAAAGCGTTCTGCTGAAGGAAACCGAGACGGATAACCTTGGCGATCTCGAGAACGAGCTTCTGGTCATCAGGGAGAACATCGGATCCGATCAGTTTTACGATCTCCATCAGGCTGCTTTCCTGATTCAGGATCGTGACGAGCTGGTTACGGTAATTGACAAAGTTTTTATCCACATGCTCAGAGTACCAGGAAGAAAGATCCGTGAGGTATTCCGAGTAGCTGGTCAGCCACTGGATCGCCGGGAAGTGTCTCGCGTAGGCGAGGTTCTTATCAAGTCCCCAGAAGCAGCGGACGAAACGCTTGGTGTTCTGTGTGACCGGCTCGGAGAAATCGCCGCCCTGCGGGGATACGGCTCCGATGATGGATACGGAACCTTCCGTTCCGTTTAAGTTCTGGACCATTCCGGCACGCTCATAGAACTGGGACAGCCGGGATGCCAGATAAGCCGGGAAACCTTCCTCGGCCGGCATCTCCTCCAGACGGCCGGAGAGCTCACGGAGCGCCTCTGCCCAACGGGAGGTGGAGTCTGCCATGATCGCTACGTTGTATCCCATGTCGCGGTAGTATTCTGCAAGTGTCAGGCCGGAGTAAAGACTCGCCTCACGGGCGGCAACCGGCATGTTGGAGGTATTGGCGATCAACGTAGTCCGCTCCATCAGTGGGTTTCCACTCTTCGGGTCGATCAGCTCGCTGAATTCCTCCAGAACCTGTGTCATTTCATTTCCACGCTCGCCGCAGCCGATGTAGATGATGATATCGGCATCAGACCACTTGGCGATCTGGTGCTGGGTCATGGTCTTTCCGGTACCGAATCCGCCCGGGATCGCCGCCGTGCCGCCCTTTGCGAGCGGGAACAGGGTGTCAAGGATACGCTGTCCTGTGATCAGCGGTTTGGATGCCGGATAGCGCTTTACGGTCGGACGCGGGATGCGGATCGGCCATTTCTGTGTCATAGTGATGGTTTTTTCTGTTCCGTCCTTTGTCATAAGAGTGATCAATGTATCATTGATCGTATATTCACCGTCGGAGACAACGGAGAGGACATCGCCCTCCAGATCCGGCGGGATCATGACTTTATGGGTAATGGCTCTCGTCTCCGGGACCTCCGCGATGATGGTGCCGCCGTAGACATGATCACCGCGCTTTACGGTCATGTGGGTCTGCCATTTCTTTTCTGTATCAAGGGATGTTACATGAACACCGCGGTCAATATAATAGCCGCTTGATTTTTTGATCGCGGCTAACGGACGTTCGATTCCATCAAAAATATTTGTGATAATGCCGGGGGCAAGTGTGACGGAGACAGGAGCTCCTGTTCCTGTGACCGGCTCTCCGGGCTTCAGACCTGTGGTCTCCTCATAGACCTCGATCGTTGTGCGTTCGGAGGTCAGTCCGATGACCTCGCCGACGAGGTTTGCCTCTCCGACGTAGACCATCTCATTCATCTGAAAACCGGAATCACCGGCAATATAGACGATCGGGCCGTTGATTCCGTAAATTGTGCCTTTTGCAGCCATGTTGATTTCCTCCAAAAATGTTATAAAAAGTAACTGTCCGGCAGGTCTGCGCGTGTACCGCGCTGCCTGCGGAAACGTATCGCACAGTTACAGTGAGAACTGGAAGTCCTGTTCAGCTTCTTTAAGCTTCGTCTCAAAGGAGTTATCGATCAGGATATTTTTCGAGGCGATGACGGCCCGCGTGCCGCCGAGAAACGGGTACTGGCTGACGCGGATGTCGCAGTCGGTCCTTAAGGATAAAAGATTCTGCTTTTCCCTGTCGGACGGGTCGATATAGATATGGATCTCACTGGATCCTGCAAATGCTTTTTCTTTTTTGATCTGCGCCTCTAAGAGTGCGTCATATTTCGGGGTCTCCATGAACCGCGCCAGTTTGTCGCGAAGCTCAGAGAAGACTTTTCCGCGGAGTTCCTCATCTTTTCTGCTGTAGGAACGGCGGATCTCGATCTGGCCTAAGGACAGGTTTTTGTTGGTCTCCCGTGCGATCCGCTCTTTTTCGGCAGCGATCTGCAATGCTGCCTGCTTTCTGGCGTTTTCTTTATGCTCATTCAGGATCTTTTCCTCATAAGCAGTATAATCAGAGACTGCCTGCTCGTATTTCTTTAATGCGTCGCCTGTGCAGATGTCTTCAAAATGCTGTAACTTTTCTTCGGTTGTCAAAGCAGCCACCTCCTTGATTCCAATATCGATCTGCAGCGGTTCCGGATCGCTGTTGCCTGCGGACGGAACCGCTGTGTGCATACTATAACTTTAGTCCGATCGCGTCATTTACATATGCCGTGATGAAATCGGGCCGCCGTCCTGTTCCGTGGCGGTCCGGAATTTCGATGAGAAGCGGCTTTTTATGTTCTGTGCGTACCGTCTTAACCAGCTCCGGATACTTCTTTCCGAGAGCTTCGGTGAGCAGGATGATCCCGATATTTTTGTCTTTTAACACTTCGTTCAACGCCTTTTCCAGCGTTTCTTTTTCATTTGCGATCACACCGTCCACGCCCGCCAGCCGCATGCCGGTCAGCGTGTCAGTGTTATCGCTGATCAAATACATTCTCATAGCCGGTCTCCATTCCTGGTAATAGTTCAGCCATGTTGTCAGGCATTAAAGTTTACCGATGATCATGAAGGAGATGATAAGTCCGTACAGGCAGACACCTTCGGCAAGACCTACGAAGATAAGAGATTTACCAAGAATGGAGGAATCCTCACTGATAGCGCCAAGTGCTGCGGATGCTGCCGCAGAAACGGCAACGCCGCCGCCGATACAGGAAAGGCCGGTGGAAAGAGCAGCTGCGATGTAGCCCATACCGGTGGAGATGCCGCCGGCTGCAGCTGTGGATTCGGCTGCGAATGCAGTGCCGCCAAAGAGTACGCAGACAGCGAAGAGCATGGTTCCGAAGAACATTACGGTGTTGGCCGCGAGGGCTGTTTTATAGCGTCCTTTTGTCTTTTCACCTGCGGCGAAAGCTCCGAAGGGGACAGCAATGCTGAAGATAAGTGCAACGGTTAAAAGAAGTTTTACTGCGATTGTCATGACGATGACCTCCTAAAATCTGTATTTTACCATTTATTGTAACGATTCAGTGCCTTCATAGTTACACGCAAAAATCCATTCCGGATCAGCTTCGCTGATGGGATTTTTGCCTTCCAGCCTATGTTTTATTACGGTCAGCGCAGCAAGTGCGCAGACCTACTGAACAGTTACCATTTATTCTTATTTCTCGTAGAACGGTTTAAATTCCCGGCCGCTTCCTTTATAGAACCGGCTGAACAGCTCGTAGTACTCGAGACGGAGTACCTGGATCCCGACGATCAGGCCCTCCATGCCGCACACGAACAGGTTTCCGAGAACAATGACCGGTATGGACGGTGTTCCGGACTCTGCACCTGCGAGCATTAAAACAACCTGCATCATGGCTGCGTGGCTGACGGCGAAGGCGCCCACACGGACGAAGGAAAGCGTGTTGGAGAAGTAGCTTAAGAGTACTTCAAACAGCTCGAAAAATCCCTGTGTGATGAACATTCCCACGCCACCGGAGATCTTCTCAGATTTCTTTTCCAGAACTGCTGTGAGCGGTTCCTTAAAGAACATCACGAGAAGCGGCAGGACGAACATGATGATCAGGACCGCTGCAGCCGGAAGTGTATGTCCGCTCATGAACATTACGATGGTGGCTGCAAGACTGAAATAAAAGACGAAGCCTGCGAGACCGTTTGTATCGAACCAGGTCTTTTCGGTGTCATGGTTCTTAAAGCTCGTAATCATGTTTAAGATCATCGTAAAGAGGATGACTCCCATGCCGAGAGCAATGGCAACGACGAACACGGTGTTCAGACGACCTACAAACGGAAGATCCGTCATGGCTTCGGTCGGCTTTAACCACAGCGCCGGAATCACATCTTCAAATCCGAAGACGCTTCCGAAGAGGCATCCGAAGATCGTCGAGAAGAATCCGCAGCAGGAGATGATGGCTGCCAGATCGATCTTTTTGAACTTATAGAGCAGGAAACCGCCGATCAGAAGGACAAGTCCCTGTCCGGCATCTCCGAACATGAAGCCGAAGAAGATGGAGTAGGTGATGGCGATCAGAAGCGTCGGATCAAACTCGTCGTAGGACGGAAGTCCGTACATCTTTACGAACATCTCAAACGGCCGCAGCAGCGGAATGTTTTTTAACTTGGTGGGCGGAATGCTGGTCACGTGCTCTTTGCTGTCCTCTAAGACGAAGAAGGTGTCTGCGTCTTTTGCGAGATCCCTGTGGAGAGCTTCCGCGTCCTCTTTTGTCATCCAGCCGCAGAGAATGTAGAACGGATGATCCTTATCATGGGTGCATGCCGCATACTTTCTCACATTGAAGTTTGCTTCATAGGATTTCAGCACCTGGCTGGCATCCCGGAGACTGGTCTGTCTCGTCAGCAGGTACCCGGAATCTTTTGCGTCCAGGGCCTGTTCCTTTGCTTTCAGATTTGCAAGCTCGTTTTCCAGACGTTCGACCTCGGTCTTCGGGGTTCCGGCGTACTCATCCGGGAGATAGATCCTCTCGAACTGCAGGGACGAGAAGACGGTGTCGATCCGGTCGGAGGTGATATCCGGTGTGAAGTAGAGCAAAGAAATATAGTGGTCTGATTCGTGGCATTTGAACAGGATCGTCTCATCCGAGCGGTCGGCGAATGCCTGAAGCTGCGGGAAGCTTTCCTTTCTGATACGTCCGAACCGGTATTTGATGTGCTTCAGCTTCAGAATTGCCGGAATATCGAAGTCCAGTTCCACGTAGAGGCGTACCTGCTCCAACAGGGAAGAGACTTCTTTTTCTTTTGCCTTTAAGGACTCCCGCTCCTCATCGGAGGCGGCGAGCTCCGTATCCATGTCATTTACAAGTGTGATGGCGTTCTCCACGGGCATTGTTCCGGTGGAAATCTCCTGCTGTTTTGCGCCGGGACAGGAAGCGAGAAGTTTCTGCGCTTTCTGAAGCGGTTCCCGGTATGGATTGGTTCCGGGATATGGTTCTAATTTTGATGCGGATCTTAATTCGGTCAGCGCGTTTTCCAGCTGGATCTCATAGTGGGAGAGATACTGGTTGACCATTCGGTCCAGATCGTTCTTTGGCCCGGAGATGCTAACGAATTTCATTTTTTCGATCACAGAGCATACCCCCTTTTCTAACTTTCTGCCAGGCAGGTGAGAATTTCTGAACTGCCAAGGCTGTAACGGATCCCCTCAACGGTGGTGATGATTTTTCTGATCTCTTCTTCCTTAAAATAGAAGTAGCTGTTTAACGCAGCCGCGGAATACGGATCATTCCGTCCGGATTTGCTGTACACAGCATCCAGAAGCGCCCGGAACAGGGAATGCAGTTCCGGATTCTCCTGCTGTTCGCCGGATGCCCGAAAGATCCGGTTTCCGTAGCGGGTCCCCTTTAGGATCCGGTCAAATTCCTCTATAGACGGCGCTTCGGCAAGCTCTCTTGCCTGAGACTTTTTTAAACGGTGCCATACGGGGATCAGAAGCTCCATAATGGCATCGGCAGATAATTTGTAGTGGCGTTTCGCTCTTGCGAGCCATTCAATATTTAAAAGATCGATCTTTTCACCGGCACAGTCGGCGATGGCCTCCCGGTCGTCTTTTGAAAGCTGGTCTTTTAAACTTTTCCAGAAACGGATGAAGTACAGGATGTCCAGAGCAGATTCGAACTCAGACAGGGAAGTGATGCCCTGATCCCTTAAGTCCTTTAACGGACCATAATAAGGGGTGTTCTGAATGCTGTCCAGATATTCGTCCAGATCTTTTGAATCAGTCAGGGCGGTGAAATCCAGATGGGAGTGCTTTCGGAAGAAGGGCTCAAAGCTCTTAAAGTTCAAATCTGAGCGTTTTCCGGAAACCGCGTCCCTCAGACACCGTTTCATGACATCGATCTCGAAATGGAGAAAGTAGAGATCCAGAAATTTTCTCTGGGTTCCGTTTGCGAATCGGAACAGCCTTGAGAAATCACCATAGAGGGAGTGCCACAAAAGCTCTTCGATCTTACTTCTGTGGAGTTCCTCATTTTCGACACCGGAAAAAACATCCCTGTAGGCGGGAGAACTTTTCAGGTATTCGACCGCAGCCGGTACATTCTCCATTCCCGCGAGGACCGAGAACTCATCATCCGTGAGGAAATGCCCGCGCATCGCGGCAAGCTTGGCAGCGATCGCACTGTAAGTGATGAGACTTCTCATAGATCACACCTCGGTCATAGAACGGAAGAGGGAGTCCACATACCAGGAATGCTTTTCTTCGTAATGCTGTTCCAGGCGGGCGATCTGGTCACCGGCGGCGGTTTTCTGCCTGTCAAGCTCCGCGGCGGCTTCTGCCTCCATTTTCTGGCGCATGGACTGGATCTCCAGTTCGGTTTCATGATTCAGCTCCTTGTCAAACTGTTTCGTCTTTGCCTCATATTCTGCTGCAAGAGTTTTTTTCTTGTCAGCAGCGCCGTCTAAGATCGCGACAGTCTTTTCTTCAATCTGGGAGAGCTGATTGATGATATTGTTCATTGATTTGTCTCCTTTCTGAGAAGGATTTTCCCTCATCCGGGGGGATGGGGCCAGAAACCTCGGAGTTTTATGCGGTAAAATTCAAGTCAGGTTTTCCTGGGTGTCTGACCCCGGTAACATTATAATATAGCTTGAAAATCAGGAATTTCAAATATATAATAATTATGCTGTTATAACATGAATGTTATAATAATCGGAAAATGCTATAAATGAACAAAAAATTAGCACAAAATTAACATGATCGTTAAGGCGCGAAAGAAAAAGGGGGAATGATATGGAAATCCAGCAGTTTCGGTATTTTTTGGCGGCAGCGCGGTATGAAAATCTGACAAAAGCGGCAGAAGATCTGCATATCGCCCAGCCGGCATTGTCCCAGTCCATCAAGCGTCTGGAGACGGAGCTCGGCGTAAGCCTTTTTGACCGGAAAAATCACCGGATCGAGCTCAACGAACAGGGGAAACTCCTGAAAAAACGCCTGATCCCGATTCTGGAATCCATCGATAATCTAAAGGATGAGCTCTGGGAGTCGGTTTATTCATCGGAGCGCACGATCTATTTAAATTTCCTGTCCGCGTCGAACCTCATTACGAACAGTATTATTTCCTATCGGGCCCTGAAACCGGATGTCCAGTTTCAGGTATCCCAGCTTGAGATGACGGAGAGCTGTGATATCCATATCGAATCAAGGATCGCTATATCTGTGACGCCTCCGCATCCGCAGGAACTTCCGGATGGCGTGGTAAGACGGGAATATCTGAGGGAGGAGATTTTTCTGGCAGTACCGCCGGATTCAAAGTTTGCGAAACATAAGACCGTCGATCTGCGGGAAGTGAAGGAAGAAAATTTCATCCGTCTCGGAAACGGCTGGCAGCTCCGCGGGATCTGCGATGATTTCTGCCGGAGAGCGGGGATCCGCCCTCAGGCGGTGTTTGAGAGCAACAGTCCGGAGTCGGTGCGCAACCTGATCGCGGCAGGGCTTGGAATCGGCTTCTGGCCGGAAAAAGCCTGGGGTGGAAAGCCGGGGCATGGTGTTGTCCTGATCCCGATCCGTTACCCGAACTGCAGGCGTGACCTGGTGGTCACGGTGTTTGAGCAGGCAGGAAATAAGCCGGTGGTGGATGAGTTTGTGAATTATTTCTGTAAGTATTTTGAGAAAGACCCGTCGGGGATGGGAGATGTGACGGTGTAAGAATGTAGTATAAATGAAAAAAGAACTCTGAAGTCAGCAATAGGGCGGGATCCATCGGAATCCCGCCCTAAATATTGGCTTTAGAGCTTTTTTGAATTTGATATTCCAATAAGTTATTACTCCGCTGTTAGAAATTCCTTCGCGACATAGGCTTCCTGTCCGTTGTACTTGATGACGGCCCAGGTATCGTCGTGGTCGCGGAGATATTCAACGGATGCGCCCGGGTCCAGTTTTCCGATGCGGTCCGCGTCGGTGGACGGTTCTTTGCGGACGTTCAAGGTCGTTGTTGTCTTGTAGGAGGAGCCGGAAGCTGTGCTCTCCGGTTCAGTCTCCGGGGCTGTGGTCTCTGCTGTTTCCGTTGTGATCACTGGTGCGGAGGTCTCCTCTGTAGCCGGTTTCTTCGGCGTGAGGACACGGATCAGGACGATCAGGATGATCACGAGGACGATCGGAACCACAAATTTTAAAAGATCAGCCGGCTGCATGCCGCTTCCGGACTGCCGGGAACCGGCGCTGCGGTTTCTGGACTGCTGGGGACGGCTACCGGCCGGGCGTCTTCCGCGGGGGGCTTTCCCGTTGTCTGCAAAGGAGTAGATCTCCTGGGACAGCACGTGGTAGGCCTGGTTTGCATTGTAGGCACCGTTATCGCCGTTTTTTGCGGCTTTTGTGCCGATGTCGTAGATCTGTAAGTAGTGCTCGGCGGTGGATTTTGAGATCCAGCCGTTGTTGTAGAGCTCGTGGATCATAGAGTCCATGGAGCCTTCCATGATCCCCGCCTGTTCACATTGGAGCTTAACCATGTATTCCACGGTCTGTTTTGCTTTGATCATGGACTGGTTGTATTGTTTTTGTCCCATGAGACGCTCGGTCTCCTGAACATTCTGACGGATCTTATCCCATCCGTTAGGAATGTCGTTTCTTGCCATATAAATCCCTCCGTTTTATGTATTTTAACGGCGCGTGAAGGTGAAAATCCGGTGCCGGTGAAGGTGCCGGATACTCACAGATGCCGTTTTCTTCTATGTAATGCTGTGCGCCTGATGAAACGATCGCAGACACGAAAAGAGCGATTTTGTCAGCCATTATCTTTATTATACTGGAACAGTGGGAAAATTGCACGAAAAATTTTTGGACAATTTAAGAATTTTCTGTTTCCAAAAGATATATTGAAAGAAAAAATTTCAGAAAAAGTTACAGTTCAGCCATTACATCTTCTTGTTTTCATATTCATGAAAACAAGAAGCTTGGTGGTTCCACCATATGCTGATTTGGATGAAAAAGTGCTTATGCAAGCAAGCTTGCAACACACTTTCTCATTCAAACCAGCGCATGGCTGAACTGTAACCAGAAAAATTCTGCGCGTCACTGTTACCTTGCAAAATAAGGCTTTCAATGATAAAATGAGACACAAGCAATATCAGGAGGAAATACATTATGAGATTACGCCATATCAAAGGCGCTGAAGAAGAGATTGCTGAGAGCCCATATGTGGTCCAGGATCCGCAGTCACTGAAGGGAAGGTGGCATGAATTTTTTGGAAACGATAATCCGATCCGCATTGAGGTCGGAATGGGAAAAGGAAAATTCATCATGGAGCTTGCCCAGATGAACCCGGATATCAATTACGTGGGAATCGAGCGTTACTCCAGCGTTCTGCTTCGCGGACTTCAGAAGCGCGCGGAGCTGGAGCTTTCCAATATTTATTTTATGAGAATCGATGCGTTAGAGCTTGCGGACGTGTTCGCGGAGGACGAGGTGGAGCGGATCTACTTAAACTTTTCTGATCCGTGGCCGAAGGACCGCCACGCGAAGCGCCGTCTGACATCGGACCGTTTCCTTGCCGTGTATGATAAGATTTTACAGCCGGACGGAATCATCGAGTTTAAGACCGACAATCAGGACCTGTTCCGCTATTCATTAGAATCCATTCCGGAGGCAGGCTGGCAGGTCACATCCCATACGTTTGATCTTCACCACAGTGATATGGCCGAGGGAAATGTTATGACAGAGTACGAGACGAAGTTCTCCGCGGAGGGCAAGCCGATCTGTAAGCTGACCGCCCGCCGTGATAAGTCATAAATATCTGCATATAATAGACATGAAATGACGGAAAGGCCGTGTGCCGGATGAGTATGTGGGCATGTGTAAAGCGGTGGCTCTCACAGGCAACCTGCGACAAGATGGAACTGAATCGGAAAATTATCCGGATCAGGAAATGTTTTGACGAGGCAAATGATGTTGTCTGCGGCAGAAAGAAAAAATAAGCGCGGCAGAGAGGTTTTCTGTGACCGCCGGAGCGGTAAGCGAATGCGGTGGAAAAGCTTTGAATGCAGCAGGATATTATGGAAGGAGAAAATAATATGGAAACAGTATTTACAAGCGCAAATTTTGATGCTGATGTTCTGGGCTCAGAGATCCCGGTGGTTGTGGATTTCTTTGCGACATGGTGCGGCCCGTGCCGTATGATGGCTCCGGTGATCGAAGAGCTCGCTGAGGAGTACGACGGAAAAGTAAAGATCGGCAAACTCGATGTAGACGAGAACAGTGATATTGCTGCCCGCTACGGAGTTATGTCTATCCCGACGATCATCCTTTTTAAGAACGGAGAAGTTTTTTCCAAGAGCGTTGGACTTCAGGATAAAGAAGTTCTGGAAAATGCGATCAAAGAGATGTTGTAAGAAACAGGGACAAAAAAGCCGGCAAACCCGCATGTTTGCTGGCTTTTTTAATCGTTTCATTTGTACCTGTTTTTTGAAAAACAAAAAAATTAAAAAAATTTCAAAAAAGGTGTTGACTTTTTTCTTGGTTTATCCTATAATACAAAACGTGCCACGGATGAGGCAAACAAAACAAAGAAAAACAACAAACCAAGCACCTTTAGCTCAGCTGGTAGAGCAGTAGACTCTTAATCTATTTGTCCAGGGTTCGAATCCCTGAAGGTGCACGAAGAAAAGCACTGTTTTAGCGGATGGTAAGCCGCCGGGACGGTGTTTTTTGTTACACTGATATCGAATCATTCAATAATCATATCATTCGTTCAAATATTTGTTATCCATTATATATTCCCGATTTTATGATTTTAATTTAATTTAAAAATGTGATATACTATATAAATAGAAGAAGTGTATGAAAAATTTACCAACAGGATCCTCATTTAGGGGATCCTGTTTCGGAATCACAGGTAATTAAAGGGAGATTAAAAGGATGAAAGAAATCAAGATCACAGAGATTGAAAACATCAGGATCGGCAGCGCAGAGAATAAAGAAGCGGGGACCGGGTGTACGGTTATTATCTGCGAGCGGGGCGCAGCAGCCGGGCTGGATGTCCGCGGGGGCGGTCCGGCATCCAGGGAATCGGAGCTCTTAAAGCCCATGGCGGCGGCTGACATGATCCAGGCAGTTTTACTCAGCGGCGGAAGTGCGTTCGGTCTGGACGCGGCTGGGGGCGTTATGGAGTATCTGGAAGAACGTGGGATCGGCTTTGATGTGGGAATCACGAAGGTACCGCTTGTATGCGAGTCCTGCCTGTTTGACCTGATGGTCGGGGATTTTAAGACGAGACCGGATAAGGCCATGGGATACGCGGCATGCGAGGGCGCGGAGAAGAATAATTATCAGGATGGAAACTTCGGCGCTGGAACAGGTGCGTCCGTCGGAAAGCTGGGGGACAAGTCTCTCTGCATGAAGGGCGGAATCGGAAGCTATGCGGTGCAGATTGGGGATCTGAAGGTCGGCGCAATCGTTGCGGTGAATGCGAGAGGCGATATCTATGACTGGAAGGACGGAAAGAAGGTCGCCGGTCTTTTAAATGCGGACAGGAAGACATTTGCGGACACAGAAGAAGCCGTTTATAAGAGCTATGAAGTGGTCAAGAACAAGTTCACCGGCGCGACAGAGAATACGACCATCGGTGCGGTGATTACGAACGCGGCATTCCCGAAGAGCAGCCTCTGCAAGATCGCCGGGATGGCTCACGACGGCTATGCGCGGGCGATCCGCCCTGTTCATACTTCTTCCGACGGAGACAGCATCTACGCGCTGTCTGTGGGCGATGTGAAGGCAGATCAGGATATGGTCGGAACCCTCGGTGCCCAGGTTATGGCGGAGGCGATCCTGAGGGCTGTGAGGAGCGCGGAGTCGGCCTACGGACTTGTTGGAGCAAAGGATTTGTAAAAAAGAGCGAAAAAGAGCGGCTGCCCGGCAAAGCTTTGCCGATATGACAGCCGCTTTTTCTATACGGTTACATCTGTCCTGTCACGCGCAGGTACAGACCAAGCTCCATCTCAAGCGCCTCTGAAATTCCGCGCTCATCTAACTGGAAATGGCAGTTATGGTGCGGGGAAGAGGTAATCGGGCGTTCGGGATCAGCCATTCCGATCTGGAAGTAGGCACCCGGCTTCTCAAGAAGATAGTAGGCAAAATCTTCACCGCCAAGGGCATCCGGGCGTTCGTAGACGGTATATCCGAGGTCTCTTGTGACACTGCGGACCGTTTCGATCTCCTCCGGCACGTTGATGGCTGCCGGATAGCCCAGAGTCGTGGTCACATCGCAGGTGAGGCCGAATCCGGCGCAGATCCCCCTGCTGATGGAGTGGATGGAGTCAAAGACTTTGTCGATCAGGTCATTGTTTAAAGTGCGGACATTGCCGCCGAGAGTCACAGTGTCCGTGATGATATTCGGATACTGGCCGCCATTTATATAGGAAACCGTAAGAACACCGCCTTCCAGAGGATTCTTTTTCTCAGCCAGGATCTGGTTTAAAGCGGATCCGACCATGCAGGCCACGGGGACCGGGTTCAGGGCATTCTGCGGATAACCGCCATGACCGCCCTTTCCATGGATCTTCACTTCATAAATACCGATCGCTGCGGAATACGCCCGGGGAGTCACGGCGATGGTGCCGAGCGGAAACGCGGAAGCACAGTGGAAACCATAGATGAGATCGACATCCTTCATGGCACCTTCCTCGCAGAGCGCCTTGGCGCCTCCCGGGAGCTTTTCTTCGGCTGCCTGAAAGATCAGCTTCACAGTTCCACGGACAAGCTCCGGATGGGCTGTGAGGACCTTTGCGAAGGTTAAAAGGACTGCGGTATGGATATCGTGTCCGCAGGCATGCATAACGCCGGGAACCTCGGACTTAAACGGGAGATCATTTTCTTCCTCCACCGGGAGCGCGTCGATGTCCGCGCGGAACGCGATGCATGGACCGGTTTTTTCGCCTTTTATGACAGCGACCGTGCTGGTTCCGGAGATCCCTTCCATCAGTGGGACGCCCAGGGCATTCAGGGTGCTGCGGATGTAATCGGCAGTGCCTGTCTCCTGAAAGGAAAGCTCCGGGTGTCGATGCAGGTAACGGCGTGTTTCAATCAGTTCTTTTTCATAGGGGCTTGTGATGGACTTGACAAATTCTTTCATATAAGACCTCCGTTTTTCTCGTTTATACTATTTATAGGAACAACTTATCGGAACAACAGCTTATTGGTCTGTGGCTGGATCAAACGACACATTTGCGATCACGACTTCATTGTTAGTCCCGACCCGCATCGCCGGTCCCCAGACACCGGCGCCGGAGGTGACAATAGACGTCATAGCCCCCTTTTTCAGGATTCCGCAGGCGTTTTCCCAGAGAAAATGGATCACAAGGTTTGCCGGAAACATCTGCCCATCGTGGGTATGGCCGGAGAGGTCCAGATCGACACCGGCATCGGAGGCTTCTGACAATTCTCCCGGCTGGTGATCCATGACGATGATGGGAAGTGAGGGATCGAGAGGTTCGGTGATCTCAGCAAAGGTTTTCCGCGGGAGCTGTTCTTTTTTTGCCATATCCTTATCCCGGCGGCCGACAAGATAGAATGCATTATTGATGCAGACGGTCTCGTCCTCCAGCATCGTGATACCGGCGTGGTGCAGAAATTCCGTAAACCGCCCGTCCCGGACGATCGTTTCCTTCTGTGGAAATGTGAATCCGGCGAGGATCTTCTCGCTTACGTCATGGTTGCCCCAGCAGGCGTATGTGCCGTACCGGCTCTTGATATCGGATAGAATGTCAGCCACCTCATCCGGGTCCTTGATCGCGTTGTAATCATTGTCGAAGAGATCTCCGGCAATGCAGACGAGATCGACATTTTGGGAGTTAATGGTGTCTACGATCTTTCTTACATGGGACTTCGTGGAGTTGTATCCAAGGTGAAGATCCGCGATCAGGGCGATCTTAAGTCCCGGAAGAGAAGAACTCTTTTCGATGACGACCGGATCCTGCCGCACATAGACCCGTCTTGCATGCAGGACACCGTAAATGCTGACCATAAGGATCAGGCCAATGGCAAATCCGCCAAAGATCACGAGATTTTTCGGCATGGTATGCAGCATGGCCGGGTACCGGTATTTCATAAAGAAGGAATGGCCGGTGACACGGCGGATCACGTCGAAGGTGATGATAAAAAGCAGGATATATTCCAGAGTGCCGAGCCAGTAGTTGCTGATCACCCGGAGAAAATGGTGAAGTGGTTCTTTTGTGATCAGAAATCCGGTCAGCGGGCTGACGGCAAAAAATAGATAGAGGACTGTGACAGGGATCCTGAAAAACAGTGAATGAAGCGCCGGGGAGCAGGAATCCGCCCAGGCGTAGAGCCATAAAAGAATGTATGCCTGAAATAACAGGTAGACCGGAGATAAAAATACAGCTAACATGAGATACTCCTGATGCTTCGTGGACAGGAATGGTGTATAATGATTCCTGTACGGTGGTTTATGGTGTAAGTATAGCGAACACTTTAACAATTTGCAATGGAAAAGAAGAAAAGAGGTTGTTATGATCGATCTGACAGGAATGATCTCCATTCCATATTTAAAGAAGACAACATTTACCGGAAGTGAAAAGGGAACGAATTTTATGATCCGGAAGATCAGCGGAGAGGAAGGCGAGCCGGATAAGATCCAGGCGATCACCTGGCCGGGGCCGTTTATTTTTTCTGTGACGGAAGATGAAAAAAAGACGTATCAGGAATTTGAGTTCAGCGAGGACGGGATCAAAGCGGCAGTAGCCTGGCTGAATGAGGTGACATAGAGAGGAATCCTGTATACAAAAAGGCCCGGAAGTTTTCGGGGTGAAAATATTTTAAGAACGAGTATGACCGGTGAAGTTAAGCCGGTTATACTCGTTCCCTGTTTTATAGACTTTAGCCGATCTGCGTATACAGAGCATTAGATCTGATGTACAGATGTGGGAGACGTTCCCTACATCGACGGTGTTCTCGCCACAAGATCCAGTGTCACATCCGTAAATCTCTGCTTTAAGAGCGCGCAGATCTCCTTCCGCTGCTCCATAAGCTTCGGGATCATGTCCTCGGTGAGCTGGAGTTTTGCGCACCACGGCGCATCGGCCTTTGGGTCTGCGGCAGCGGGATCCGGGTACACGCGGACGCGGAAATCGCGGAATCCAAGGTCGGAGAGGGATTTCTCCGCCCATTCCACATCCCTTAATACAGAAGCTTCGATGGAAATTCCCGACGGAACTCTCGTCGCAAGACAGGCGTAGGCGGGCTTGTTCCATGTAAATAATCCGGCATTTCG
Source organism: Pilosibacter fragilis (assembly GCF_032490495.1). Taxonomy (NCBI): domain Bacteria; kingdom Bacillati; phylum Bacillota; class Clostridia; order Eubacteriales; family Clostridiaceae; genus Pilosibacter; species Pilosibacter fragilis. The sequence continues at coordinate 51,154 of NZ_JAVYJB010000005.1, forward strand.
GGAATATTCCCGGAGTGCCGTTTTTGTTATTCCGGAAAGGCGCAGCGGGGACAGTACCTTCATTTCTTTTAAAGCGCGCATGCCCGGGCGGTCACCGGCGTCATCGGAGGCGTTCGTTCCGTCCATGATCTCGGTAAAGCCGTCCTCCTTTGCGGCTTTCAGGATTCCGCCGAATACCTGATTCTTGCAGTAGTAGCAGCGGTCTTTCGGATTGCTCTTTACGACTTTATCCGTCAGCACATCAAAGGGCAGGACCGTCATGTCCGCGTGTAATGATTCAGCGAGAAGCTTCGCGTCATCTAACTCAAATTGCGGCTGGAACGGAGTGGAGACATAGTAAGCATGTACATTTGCTCCGCAGGCCTTTGCGGCATAGAGAAGATAAGAGGAATCCGTTCCGCCGGAAAAAGCAAGAGCGATGGTAGAATGCTCCGCAAAAAATTCCCGGAGTGCGGCCGGAACGCAGTCTATGGAAACGTTGATCGTGTTGTTCATAAGGAATTCTCCGTCCTTTCATATTCTCAAGTTGAACGTCCGTGAGACTTGCCGCGTGATTCTGGTCAGAGAAGCTGACATATTTCTATCAAAATCACTGCGCATCCTCGCGGAGCGTTTATCTTAGCAGTCTCGTACGGGTGGTCATATCTTCATAGTAAAATGGTAGGTTTAATTTACTCATTATAATTCGCAGAGACGTAGAAGTCAAGCTTGTAACCGGGAAGGTGTTACCGTCAGGCGGAATTCCAGATTTTTATAGATTTTCAGTATTTTCATTTCAGTATGTTTGTTATATCATAGATGAATAAAATGGCAAGGAGGATGCAGGCTATGGAAGACAGAGAACTAATCGTGAAGACATCCGCGTATATAGACCGTCACAGGGACGAGATGCTGTCGCTATGGGAAAAGATCGTTTCTATCGAAAGCGGAACCCCGGATAAAGAGGGCGTTGACCGGGTAGGTGTGGTCTTAAAGGATGAACTGGAAAGTGCCGGAGTGGAGACAGCTGTGATCCCGATGGAACGTTTCGGAAACCTCCTGACAGGTGTATGGAATAAAGAGGCAGCAGGCCAGCCCATCGTCCTGATCGGACACATGGACACGGTATTCGCGAAAGGCACACTGGAGAAAAATCCGTTCCGCATCGATGAGAACGGAAATGCCCACGGACCGGGAGTTCTGGATATGAAGGCGGGACTTGTGATCGTTGTCTACGTTTTAAAGGCGCTCCATGAGTACGGATATGGGAAACGCCCGATCCGCGTTGTCTTTGCGGGAGATGAGGAGAACGGACACCGTCAGACAAATGCGGAGTCAGAGATCCGGAAACTCTGCGCGGGATGCGCGGCGGCATTCAACTTTGAGACGGGATTTATCGATGACGGACTCGTTGTTGGAAGAAAAGGTTCCTGCCGTGTGACACTCACCGTTCACGGAGTCGCGGCCCACGCTGGAAATGATCCGCAGCGCGGAAGAAACGCGATTTTGGAGATGGCGCATAAGATCATCGAGATCCAGAAGCTTCATGACTTTGAACATGGACTTTTTGTGAATGTAGGTGTGATTCAGGGCGGAACGGTTGCAAACGCAGTGGCTGCGTCCTGTGAGGTTGGAATCGACATCCGCTACGACAGCTTTGAACGCCTTGAGGAAACACTTCAGGCGATCAAAAAGATTGCGGAGACGAGAACTGTCCCGGATACGACGGCAGATGTGACCTGGACGAAGCCGAGCACGGTAATGCCGGTATCGGAGAAAAATCTGGAACTTTTCCGCCATGTCCAGAAGACGGCAGACATGATCGGTTACGGAAAGCTGCAGACAAAGAAAGTTGGCGGCTGGTCCGATTCCTGCCTGGCTGCGGCGGAAGGCGTTCCGGTAGTTTGCGCCATGGGCGTCAAGGGCGCGAACAATCATTCAATGGAGGAGTATGCGGTAGCTGAGACACTGTTTTCCAGAGCGAAACTGGCGTTGGCTTCCATCATTACGTTTTGACAGACATGAAAGAGACAAGAAAAAAATATGACATGCTGACGGACAATCCGGGAAAATCCCTGCTTTTCTTCGTGCTTCCGATGATACTCGGAAATCTTTTTCAGCAGTTTTACAACATCACGGACTCAGTAGTGGTAGGAAAATTCGTCGGGGAACAGGCGTTAGCGGCGGTTGGCGCATCCTATGCGATCACGAACGTCTTTATTGCCATCGCCATCGGCGGCGGAATCGGAAGCTCCGTGGTGATCTCCCAGTTTCTGGGAGCGGGAAAACTCGCGAAGATGAAGACGGCAGTCTACACAACGATGTTCAATTTCCTTGGGATTGCGGCGTTTCTGGCAGCAGTGGGGCTCCTGTTCAACAATCGGATCCTGAATCTCGTCAACGTACCGGAGGATATTTTCTCGGATGCGGTGCTGTATCTGGCGATCTACTTTCTCGGACTGCCGTTCCTGTTCATGTATAACGTTCAGGCATCGATCTTCAACGCACTGGGAGATTCAAAGAAGCCGCTGTACCTTTTGATCTTCTCTTCCCTGTTAAACATCGTGCTGGACATGATCCTCGTGATCATTTTCAAGCAGGGCGTCCGGGGCGTTGCGTTGGCGACATTGATCGCACAGGGAATCTCGGCGGTGATCTCGTTCCTGCTTCTGATGCGGAAGCTAAAGGGGTATCCTGCCGAGGAAGCGGTGCGTCTCTACAGCGGAGAGATGGCGGTCTCCATGGTGAAGATCGCCGTTCCGTCCACACTGCAGCAGTCCATCGTCCATATCGGAATCCTGCTGGTCCAGTCTGTGATCAACAGCTTCGGCTCCACGGCGATCGCCGGATACTCCGCGGGCATGCGGATCGAGTCCTTAAGCATCGTGCCAATGCTCGCCATGGGAAATGCCATGTCAACCTTCACAGCCCAGAATATGGGGGCCGGAAAGATCGACCGGGTGAAGGAAGGTTACCGGATGTGCTATGTGATCGTCCTGACGGCGGGTGCGGTGCTCTGCGTGATGTACCAGCTGGCAGGAGGCGCATTCGTGTCCCTGTTCCTTGACAGCGGCAGCAGTGAAGCATATTCGGTGGGACTCAGTTATGTGAAGTTCTTATCGTTTTTCTACTCGTTTATCGGCCTCAAGGCGTCCACGGACGGTCTGCTGCGCGGCGCAGGTGATGTGACGGCATTTACGGTGGCAAACCTCGTGAATCTCGCGATCCGTGTCAGCGTGACGAACCTGTTTGCACCGATTTATGGAATCCAGGTAGCATGGATGGCGGTTCCCCTTGGCTGGGCTGCGAATTATGTGATCTCGTTTGGATGGTATCTGACAGGAAAATGGAAGAAGGTCCGCGTGATAAAGAAGTAAGATATAGATAGGTATACAGTATCAATTACAGAAGAAAGGACAGAAATCATGGAACAGAAAATACTTGCTTACTTAAAAGAACATGAGACGGAGATCTTTGAGGACTTAAAATCTCTGGTCCTGACAGAGGCCAGCACTTCAGATATTGAGGCTCTGGCAAAGGTGCGGGAAAAGCTGGTCATGCTGATCAAGGAGCGCACAGGAGAGGACTGCTTTGTCTACGAGGCGGAGAACGGACACTGTCCGGTGCGGTTCCAGTATGGAAAGGGTACGGAGAAGATCCTGTTTATCGGTCATTATGACACCGTACATCTCATCGGTGCGCTGAAGTATTATACAGAAGGAAATGGGCTCCACGGGCCGGGTGTTTATGACATGAAAGGCGGACTTATTTCCGCGATCTGGACTGTAAAGGCATATAAGGATCTTGGGATCGATCCGGGAAAGAGGCTGGAATTCATCTTTAACGGTGACGAGGAGACCGGAAGTGCTGAGTCTACCGATATCATTTGTGAGCTTGCGAAGGACGCGAAGGCGGCGCTTGTCTGCGAGCCGTGTACAGCGAACGGAGATTTAAAGACAGGAAGAAAAGGTCTTGTCCGCTTTACCGTAAGGATCCACGGAAAGGCATCCCATGCGGGAAATGCCCATAAAGAGGGGATCAACGCCATCGAGGAGCTGGCGCATGAGATCCTTGCGATCCAGAAACTGACAGATTACGAGGCTGGAACTACCGTCAATGTGGGCGTTTGCAGTGGCGGTACAAAACCGAACGTTGTCCCGGCCGAGGCAGAGATCGAGATCGACTGCCGCGTAAAGACAGCCGCCGAGGGAGACAGGGTCCGCAAGGCGATCAACGAGATCAGGACGACGGTTCCGGGAACCACAAGGGAAGTCATCGAACGGGACAGCAAGATGCCGATGGAGGAGACGGAGGCGAACATGGCGCTCTTTGAGAAGGCGAAGATCTGCGGCGAGAAGGTCGGGCTTAAGTTTTCCCATCAGTTTGTGGGCGGCGGCAGCGATGGAAACGAGGTATCTGCTATGGGTATCCCGACCCTTGACGGTCTCGGCGCAGCCGGTGACGGGGCCCACTCCGCAAACGAGTACATCCTGATCGACCAGTATATTCCGAGGATCGCGATGCTGGCTTCGTTTGTGCTGACGATCTGAGAGATTTCAATATATAAGATATAAACAGAGAGCGTATTGCCTAAAAAAGGTGGTACGCTCTCTGTTTATAAGAAGCTATTTAGTTTTTGATCGGAAACGTGATCTGCGCCTTAAACAGGTCGCCATCGATGATCAGCTCGAACTTTCCGCCCTGAAGAGTTGTCAGGTCTTTCGCGATGGAAAGCCCAAGTCCGCTTCCCTCGGTGGTTCGGGAGACGTCACCGCGGACGAAACGCTCGGTGAGCTCATCCGGGCTGATATTTAACGGGTTCGCGGACACATTCTTGATCGTGAACACAACGTCGGCGCCATGGTCCTCGATCGTGACGTAGACGCGGGTTCCCTCTAACGCGTACTTGAAAGCGTTATTATAGAGGTTTTCAAGGACACGCCATAGCCTTCGTCCGTCTGCCTCGATCATGATGACCTCGTTCGGAAGTGTGTTGACGATCTCCAGATGGCGGATCGCGTATTTTTCCTCAAATTCTCCGGTCGTCTGCTGGACGAGCTCCACGAAATCGATATTCGTGATCTCCAGCTTGATATTTCCGGAGCTTGCGCGGGAAGCTTCCACAAGATCCTCGGTCAGTGTCTTTAACCTCTGGGATTTCTGATCCAGAACCTCCAGATATTTCTGAACCGTCGGGTCTTCAATGTGCTGGCGCTTGATGAGGTCCACATAGTTGATGATGGAGGTCAACGGTGTCTTGATATCGTGGGACACGTTCGTGATCAGGTCGGCCTTCAGGCGTTCGCTCTTTACCTGTTCGGCAAGAGCTGTCTCCAGACCGTCACTGATACGGTTCAGTCCTTCGGCGAGTTCCGCCTCCAGACTCGAGAAATCATTGACATCCACCTTGTAGCTCGTCTCCCCGGAGGCGAGTTTTTCGATGGCGGCATGGATTTTGTCCGTCTGGTCCGCATTCCGGTAGATAAAGTAGAATACCAGAAGGTTTCCGGCGATCCAGGCGATCATCACGAAGATGAACGGCATGAACTGGAAAACGGAATTTTCATGATGGAAGATCATGAATGCCCCCACGGTGATCATGAATACGTTGTATGCAAGATACAGCACAAAGCCTATTGTGATCCGGTAGCGGAACGTGCTCTCGGAGAGTGTTTCTGTAAGATCATGTAGAAAGCTGTTCTTCCAGAGTGTCTCCGCCTTGTATCTGCGGATCAGGCTGAAGAAGGTCAGGATGACGCAGAAATACAGGTATCCGAAGGCCACCAGCAGGTTCGCGCGGTCCCAGTAATCTGATGTCACTACCAGGTGCAGGAGCTTTGATGTCACCGGCGCCATGATGTGGATGCAGAGGTAGGACACGAATGCCATCAGGAGCAGCATGAAATCCGTTTTTGTCCGGTCAAACGGGTAAAGCGTGATGGTCCGGTCAGAGATCGACGCATGTCCGGACAGGAACAGAAGGAACGCGAAGGTCACGAGGGAACCGGCAAGTCCCGCGATCGTAATATAAAGTCCGTTGGAGAAATTCACGCGGGACTTATTATAGGCGGTATATGCCTGAGCATAGTCATCGTTCGCCTTATAGGATGTGTCGAGACCGATGACCACATAGTAGCTGTTGCCGTTGTACGGGTTATTTTTCGACATCAGCGCCGGGATACTCGGAAAGTTGGATTCGAAGTTCGTCCGGACCGCAAGGTCGTTGGAGTCTCCGGAATAGTAGATATATCTTCCCATGGCCATAATGTCATCGTTGGACATCTCCGGCGCGTTGGTATGGATCTCATAGATCGCATTATTTTTTGAGTAGTACGCCACGCGGAAATAGAGATTCGTAAAGTCGCTCATGAGTCTCGAATAGATCGAGTAGTAGGAAGAGAAACGCCTTAAGATCTCATATATCAGATCCGGCATCGTCGAGAAAGACTGATCCGGGCTCGTTAAGTCTTCCTCAGACTGGTAGCAGCGGTAGCGGACATAGACCTGTTCCTGATCTTCCTCGGAGAGCGTCTCCGGACCGCCCTTTAACGCGTAATTGTCGGACTCGTCCATGTAGTAGCCCAGAGATTTTCCGTACTGGATAATATCGTCCAGAGTATAGGATTTCTCACCGCCAGGTCCCGTGGTGACTTCCAGAACGATCTTGGAGTAGTCGACCTCGCCGTTGGATTCAAAAATATCCTGATACTGGACATAATCAAAGATATTTGTGATATCCGCCTGAACCTTTTTGCTGAAATCCGGGGACTGTTCGAAGGTCTCCGTTTTGATCCAGTCCAGACCGCGCCCGTAGTTGCTGTTTAAATACATGAACCCGATCCCCACGAGTGTCACGCAGGCAAAGAGAAAGTGAAGGAAGCCGACGAGACGCTTGAAGAATGAGTTTGTCTTTTTTTCTGCCATCTGGACTCTCCTTACTGTTTCTCGATCTTATAGCCGACGCCCCAGACTACCTTTAAGTAGCGGGGTTCTTTCGGGTTGATCTCGATCTTCTCGCGGATGTGGCGGATGTGGACCGCAACGGTATTATCCGCGCCAATTGCGTCTTCATTCCAGATTTTTTCATAAATTTGATCAATAGAGAAAACTTTCCCCGCGTTCTTTACGAGAAGAAGCAGGATGTTGTATTCGATCGGTGTCAGCTTGATCGGCTCTCCGTCGACGGTAACTTCCTTGTTCTCATCGTTGATCATCAGTCCACCGCACTTGTAGACCTGGGAGCTGCCCTGCTGGTTCAAATTGCCGAGCTGGGTGTAGCGGCGGAGCTGGGATTTCACGCGGGCTACGAGTTCTAATGGGTTAAACGGCTTTGTAATGTAGTCGTCAGCGCCGATGTTTAACCCTAAGATCTTATCGGTATCCTCGGATTTCGCGGAGAGGATGATGATCGGGATACTGCTGGTTTCGCGGACCTTAAGTGTGGTGCGGATTCCGTCGAGACCCGGCATCATGACATCCACGATCATTAAGTTTACTTCATTCTTCTCCAGAAGCTCCAGTGCTTCGTAGCCGTCGTAGGCCTTAATTACATTGAAACCTTCGCCGGTCAGATAAATATTGATCGCCTCTACGATCTGTTTGTCGTCATCGCAGACGAGAATGGTTGGCATAATCGATTCCTCCTCATATCAGACATAATAAAAGATGAAAAATCGTAACTGATCATGTTTCCAGTTACAAAAAAATCAAATCAAAGAAAAAAATATATCATAATCCAGTATAGCATAAAAATGACGCAAAAACATAAGGAACGTTCTTAAATTTTTATGTAGAGATGTAAAGGAGTGTTATAGTACACGGATACTCCATGCCCGCGCACTGTAACAGGATTTTGCCGATGCTTCGCATTCCGAATCGGCAAAATCCGCGGCCATAACGGTATCATACGGAATTTTTAGTTCAGAAAATTCCTACCCATGAAAAGTAACAAAGGTGTTACTGTATTGTACAAAAATTTCAGTTCAGAAAAGCTTTTGGTACGACGCGGCGATTTGATGCAGTGGAATAGGTAAAAAAATATGAACGCAAAAATTTGTGTATAATGTTGTGAAAGCGAGGGATAAATAATCACGCAAGAGGTTAAAATAATAAAAAAATATAGAAAACTTTGTGAGATTTGTACAAAATACATATTTTACCGTGAAAAGGTTGATAATAGTTGTGCAATGTGTTATGATTGAGTTAACTTAAAAAAGAAGCCGTGATAGGAGAGCAAAATGTGATCAGCTAACGATTAGCTGTTGTTTGGTGCGCTCCTTTTCTTTTTGAGAAATGGAGAAAAGTTTAGTGAAACGTTATTTTTATCATGCATTGGAAGAAAACCCGATCATCGCAGCGATCAAAAACATGGATGATCTGGAGCTTTGCTGTTCCATAGAAGAGATACGCGTGGTATTTGTCCTGTTCGGCGATATCTGTACGATCCGGACGATCGTAAAACGCTTAAAGGACGCCGGAAAAATCGTGATCGTACACGTAGACCTGATCGTGGGTTTAAGCAGCAAGGAGGTCGTGGTGGACTTCATTAAAATGTCGACAGAGGCAGATGGGATCATTAGTACAAAGGTCCCACTGATCAGAAGGGGAAATGAACTGAATTTCATAACGGTCCAGAGGTGCTTTTTACTGGATTCCATGGCGTATGAAAATTTAAGACAGCAGCAGCATCAGGTGAAGCCGGATTATATCGAGGTTCTTCCGGGAATCATGCCGCAGGTCATCTCAAAGATGTGTAAGGTGTCGAAAGCGCCGATCATCGCGGGTGGACTGATCTCCGAGAAAGAATCCGTTATGAGCGCCCTCTCAGCGGGAGCGATGGCAGTTTCATCTACGAATCATGAAGTCTGGAAGCTGTGAATAGAATGATAACACAAGCTGTTTCAATGCCGGGAAAAGGGCAGTTGAGATAAAGCATGGGAAAAACTATATTGAAGGAGGAATTGGTATGGCAAAGTATGTAATGGCACTCGACGCGGGGACAACCAGCAACAGGTGTATCCTGTTCAACGAAAAAGGTGAGATGTGCAGTGTAGCGCAGAGAGAGTTTACCCAGTACTTCCCGAAGCCGGGCTGGGTAGAGCACGATGCAGACGAGATCTGGGCAAGTATGCTGGGGGTTGCTGTAGAGGCAATGAATATGATCGGTGCCACCGCGTCGGATATCGCGGCCATCGGTATCACGAACCAGCGTGAAACAACGATCGTCTGGGATAAGAATACCGGAGAGCCGATCCATCACGCGATCGTCTGGCAGTGCCGCAGAACATCGGAATACTGCGACACCTTAAAAGAAAAAGGCCTGACCGACAAGTTCAGAGAGAAAACAGGCCTCGTGATCGATGCATACTTCTCAGGCACAAAGGTAAAATGGCTGCTTGACAATGTACCGGGCGCGAGAGAAAGAGCGGAGAAGGGCGAGCTGTTATTCGGTACGGTTGAGACATGGCTGATCTGGAAACTTACAAAGGGCGCGGTTCATGTTACAGACTATTCCAACGCGTCCCGTACAATGCTCTTCAATATCAATACTTTACAGTGGGATGATGAGATCCTGGCGGAACTCGATATCCCGAAGTGTATTCTTCCGGAGCCGAAGCCGTCAAGCTGCATTTACGGCGAGACAGATCCGTCTTACCTCGGCGGACCGATCCCAATCGGAGGAGCTGCTGGTGACCAGCAGTCCGCACTGTTCGGACAGACCTGCTTCAATCCTGGTGAAGCGAAGAATACATACGGAACCGGCTGTTTCATGTTGATGAACACCGGTGAGAAGCCGATCTTCTCAAAGAACGGTCTTGTTACAACAATTGCATGGGGCTTAGATGGAAAAGTCAACTACGCACTTGAGGGCTCTATCTTCGTTGCAGGCGCTGCGATCCAGTGGCTCCGCGATGAGTTAAGAATTATCGATTCCGCACCGGATTCCGAGTACATGGCAAAGAAAGTAAAGGATACGAACGGCTGCTATGTTGTACCGGCATTCACAGGTCTCGGAGCTCCGCACTGGGATCAGTACGCGCGCGGAACGATCGTAGGAATCACCCGTGGTGTCAATAAGTACCACATTATCCGTGCGACTCTGGAATCCCTCGCATATCAGGTAAACGATGTTCTGGAAGCGATGAAGGCGGATTCCGGTATCGAGCTTGCGGCTCTTAAGGTTGACGGCGGCGCAAGTGCCAACGACTTCTTAATGCAGACACAGGCCGATATCATCAACGCACCGGTGAACCGTCCGCAGTGTGTAGAGACAACCGCTATGGGTGCCGCTTATCTTGCAGGTCTCGCGGTTGGTTACTGGAGCAGCAAGGAAGACGTTATCAAGAACTGGGCGATCGATAAGACCTTTGAGCCGAAGATCGAGGCTGCTGAGAGAGAAAAAAGGATCAAGGGATGGAATAAGGCTGTGAAATACGCTTACGGCTGGGCAAAAGAAGATTAAACCATATATTAAATGAGGAAAAGGTTTTGGGTAAGACGTACGGCTTGTAAAAAATGGACTTGAATGGAAATCATTATCCGAAGTTACAGGAACAAATCAGAAAGTTTTGAAAAAGCAGAAAACTATCTCCGGCTTTTGAGGGGAACGAAAGCCGGAGATGCCTAAAACAACAAAAAGGGGGATTTTCTATGCTGCCTTATATTGCAGAGTTTCTTGGAACCATGATGCTTATCATCCTCGGTGATGGTGTTGTTGCAAACGTAAACCTTAACAAGTCCGGAATGAAAGGTGCAGGAGCTGTCCAGATCACACTGGCATGGGGCCTTGCGGTTCTGGTACCGGCATTTATCTTCGGAGAAGCTTCCGGCGCGTCCTTCAACCCGGCGCTCACGATCGCACTGGCGGTAGAGGGAAGCTTCGCATGGTCTATGGTGCCCGGATATGTGATCGCACAGCTGGCAGGTGCATTTGTCGGCGCATCGATCGTTTACCTGCTCTTCAAGGGACAGTTTGACGCTACAGAAGATCCGGGAACAAAGCTTGGCGTATTCTGTACAGGTCCATCGATCCCGAACACTGGATTAAATATTTTAAGCGAAGCAGTCGGTACATTTATCCTCGTTTTCGCGATCAAAGGTATCGGCAATGTAACTGGTCTTTCAACAGGTGTTGATAAACTCTTTGTATTTGGAATCATCGTTTCCGTAGGTATGTCCCTCGGCGGACTTACCGGTTACGCGATCAACCCGGCAAGAGACTTAGGACCTCGTCTTGCACATGCAATCCTTCCGATCAAGGGCAAAGGCGATTCCAACTTCTCTTACGGTCTTGTAGTTCCGATCGTTGGACCGATCATCGGCGCAATCGTGGCGGTTCTCCTTTATGGAGCGATCCCGTGGTAGGATAAAAAACAGAGGGCTGTGCCCGGTGCAGTACAGCTTAACAATCAGATAATTATGGCATGAGATGAGAGAGCCTGACAGGATAACCGCATAAGGGTATGCGTTTACTTGGCAGGCTCTTTTCTCTTAAAACCGGAACATCGCTGGATCTGCAAAAACGGCAGAAATGGCGGAAAACTTCTAAAAGAGACAGGATGTAAAGGAGTGAACGGTAAATGTATGATGTGATCATAATCGGAGCAGGAGTAGCCGGGGCGGCATCTGCGAGAGAATTGTCGCGGTATCAGGCAAAGATCTGCGTGTTGGAGAAAGAAGAGGATGTCTGCTGCGGTACTTCCAAGGCAAACAGCGCTATTGTCCATGCAGGCTATGACGCGGCGGAAGGCTCCCTGATGGCAAAACTCAATGTACGCGGAAATGAAATGATGGAACAACTGTCGAAGGATCTGGATTTCCCATTCAAAAGAAATGGTTCACTGGTAGTATGTCTGCATGAGGACGAGATGTCAGGTCTCGAAACTTTATATAAAAGGGGAATTGCAAATGGAGTACCGGATCTTCGGATCTTAAACAGGGAAGAACTCCGGGCGATGGAGCCGAATATTTCCGACGAGGCATGCGCAGCTCTCTACGCACCCACGGGCGGAATCGTATGTCCGTTTAACTTAAATATCGCTATGGCGGAGAATGCCAACGCGAATGGAGTAGAATTCCATTTTGATACGGAGGTCACCGACTTAAGACCGGTGGAAGACGGCTGGGAGATCCGGACAAGCAAGGGCACGTATAAGACGCGGTATGTCGTGAACGCGGCGGGTGTCTATGCAGACAAATTCCACAATATGGTAAGCAAAAAGAAGATCCATATCACCCCGAGACGTGGAGATTACTGTCTGCTCGATAAAACTGCCGGAAATCATGTGAGCCATACGGTGTTTGCTCTTCCCGGAAAATACGGAAAAGGCGTTCTTGTGACTCCGACGGTCCACGGAAATCTATTAGTGGGACCGACAGCGATCGATATTGAGAATAAAGAGGGAACCAATACTACGAGAGAGGGCTTAAATGAAGTTATCACAAAGGCAGAGATGAATGTGAAGAACATTCCGATGCGTCAGGTGATCACTTCCTTCGCCGGACTCCGTGCCCATGAGGACGGACATGAATTTCTGATCGGTGAGCTGGAGGACGCGAAAGGCTTTATCGACTGTGCAGGAATCGAGTCTCCGGGCCTGACAAGCTCCCCTGCGATCGGCGAGATGGTGGCGGATATCCTGAAAGAGAAGATGGATCTCAAGAAAAAAGAGAACTTCATCGCGACGAGAAAAGGTGTTCTGAATCCGAATACTTTAAGTAAGGAAGAACGAATCCAGTTAATTAAAGAAAAGCCAGAATATGGAAATATTATCTGCCGATGCGAGATGATCACAGAAGGCGAGATCATCGATGCGATCCGAAGACCTTTAGGTGCAAAATCTTTAGACGGAGTGAAACGCAGAACGAGAGCCGGAATGGGGCGTTGCCAGGCAGGATTCTGTTCCCCGAGAACTATGGAGATCCTTGCGAGAGAGTGCCATAAGAGCATGTTCGAGATCACGAAATCCGGCGGAAACTCGCAGATCGTCAAAGGCATCAATAAGGATTCGTTATAAGAGGGAGGTGTCAGAGCATGAAAACGTATGATATTGTGATCATTGGAGGCGGACCAGCGGGTCTTGCAGCAGCAGTCTCCGCAAAGAAGAACGGGATCGACAGTGTCCTGATCTTAGAGCGTGACCGGGAACTCGGCGGAATCTTAAACCAGTGTGTTCATAACGGATTTGGACTCCACACCTTCAAAGAAGAGCTTACGGGTCCGGAATACGCGGGGCGTTTTATCAGACAGGCGGAAGAACTGAACATTGAATACAAGCTGAACACCATGGTCATGGACATCAGTGAGCAGAAGATCGTGACGGCCATGAACCGGGAGGAAGGTCTTTTTGAGATCCAGGCAAAGGCTGTGATCCTCGCAATGGGATGCAGAGAGCGGTCGAGAGGCGCTTTGAACATTCCGGGATATCGACCGGCGGGAATCTTCTCTGCAGGTACGGCCCAGAGACTTGTAAACATTGAGGGATATATGCCGGGACGCGAAGTCGTGATCCTGGGATCCGGAGATATCGGTCTCATCATGGCGAGACGTATGACGCTTGAGGGCGCGAAAGTCAAGGTTGTCGCGGAGCTGATGCCTTATTCCGGCGGTTTAAAGAGAAATATCGTCCAGTGTCTCGATGACTACGGAATTCCGCTGAAGTTAAGTCATACGGTTGTAGACATCAGAGGAAAAGAACGGCTGGAAGGAATTACGCTGGCGCAGGTAGACGGAAAAGGAAAGCCGATCCCGGGAACGGAGGAGGAATACAGCTGTGATACGCTGCTTCTCTCCGTCGGATTGATCCCGGAGAATGAGATATCCAGGGGAATGGGCGTGGACATGAACCCGGTGACATCCGGTCCGAAGGTCAACGAGAGCCTGGAGACGAACATCGAAGGTGTTTTCGCCTGCGGAAATGTGCTCCATGTACATGATCTCGTGGATTTTGTATCCGAGGAAGCGGCGATCGCCGGAAAAAACGCGGCGGTCTATGTAAAACAAGGCGAGAACCGTCCGTCCGGCGGACATGAGATCGTCTTAAATCCGATCGAAGGCGTGCGCTACACAGTTCCGGGAACCATCGATCCGGCGAGAATGGACGAGGAGCTGACCGTCCGTTTCCGCGTGGGCGGTGTTTATAAGAACTGCTATGTGAGCGCGTATTTCGGTGACGAGCGTGTGATCCACAGAAAACGTCCGGTCGTGGCACCGGGGGAGATGGAGGAACTGAAACTCAAAAAGGCAGATCTTTTGAAATATCCGGATCTTGAGACGATCACGGTCAAAATCGAGGAGGCATAGACGATGGAGGAAAGAAGATTAACATGTATCGGCTGTCCGATGGGCTGTCCTCTTGTCGTAACGATGGACGGCGGTGATGTCGTAAGCGTGACGGGAAATACCTGTAAGCGCGGCGAGATCTATGGACGGAAAGAAGTGACAAACCCGACGAGGATCGTGACTTCCACAGTGCGGGTATCCGGCGGAAGTATCGACATGGTGTCGGTGAAGACGAAAGAAGATATCCCGAAGGGAAAGATCTTTGACTGTGTGAAAGCGTTAAAGACAGTCGAGGTTGCTGCTCCGGTGCATATCGGGGATGTGATCATGAAGGACGTTGCCGGAACGGGAGTTGATGTTGTGGCGACGAAGAACGTGGAGTAAGAGTAAGTAAGGTCAATAAATGCAAGAAATATAGGTGATGATTGAGGTGCTGTCCGCTTACCGTTTTCTGAGGAGAATGGAAGTCGGGCAGTTCCTTTTTATGTGGGAAATTGCAACAAAGCTGCATGCGTCAAAATTTCCTGAAATATGTATCTGGGTGTGCTGCTTGTGAAAATCAGAACATCCGTCCTGAATCTGTTTTTAGTGGATCCAGGACGGATATGTTACTTGCAAAACATATATTTTTAGTTGAATTTAAAGATCGCAGCCCCGTATGCCGGCAGCGGATACGCAAAGGAGTATGGCTGGCCATCGCACTCGCGCTTCTTGGAGCGGGCGGAGAACGCATGCTCGCCGCGCTTGTAGAGCCCATGCCCGGAATCCAGAATCAGGGAGTAGGTTCCGGATTTCGGAACGCCTACCCGGTAATCATCACGGGCAACAGGCGTGAAGTTGATGACAAATAAGAGGTTCTTTTTGCCCGTCTCGTCACGGCGGATAAAGCTGAAGATGCTGCGGTCACCGTCGTTGGCGTTGATCCACTGGAAACCGTTCCAGTCGGAATCCAGCTGCCACAGTGCCGGATATTTCTGGTATACATGCAGCAGGTCGCTGTAATATTTCTGCAGGTCTTTGTGAAGAGGCTCGTCGGCGAGATACCAGTCGAGGGAAACTTTCTCATCCCACTCATGATACTGACCGAAATCCTGGCCCATAAACAGGAGCTTCTTTCCCGGATGCCCCATCATGAAGGTGTATCCGGCTTTCAGGTTCGCAAACTTGTCGCCATTTAAGCCCGGCATTTTGTTGATCATAGAACACTTCAGGTGAACGACCTCGTCGTGGGACAGCGTCAGGATATAATTCTCACTGGTGGCGTAGGTGATGCCGAATGTCATCTTATTGTGGTTGAATTTTCTGAAATATGGATCCAGTTTCATGTACTCCAGGAAATCATGCATCCAGCCCATGTTCCACTTGAAGGTGAAGCCGAGACCTCCCTCTTCCGGCGGTTTTGTGACACCCGGCCATGCGGTGGACTCCTCGGCGATCATCATGGCACCGGTGAGATGCCCGGTGAGTACGCTGTTTAAGTGGCGGAAGAACTCGATAGCCTCGAGGTTCTTGTTTTCACCGTACTTATTCGGAACCCAGTTTCCGTCGCTGCGGCCGTAATCCAGATACAGCATGGACGCAACGGCATCTACGCGGAGACCGTCAACGTGGAAGTTCTCTACCCAGTAGAGGGCGTTAGCGATCAAGAAGTTTTTGACCTCATTTTTGCTGTAATCGAAGACCTTTGTGCCCCAGTCCGGGTGCTCGCCCTTTCGCGGATCTGCGTATTCATAGAGCGGCTGACCGTCGAAGTCGGCAAGTCCGTGGGCATCCTTCGGGAAGTGGGCCGGAACCCAGTCAAGGATGATACCGATCCCTTTTTTGTGGAGGTAGTTCACAAAGTACATGAACTCTTTTGGAGTGCCGTAACGGGAAGTCGGCGCGTAGTAGCCGGTAACCTGATAGCCCCAGGAACCGTCGTATGGATGTTCCGCAATTCCCATGAGTTCTACGTGGGTGTAGCCCATCTTCTTTACATAATCAGCCAGCTCGTGGGCAGCTTCCATATATGTATAGTAACCTTCCTTCTGTGGACGGTCTTTCTTGCGCCAGGAACCGAGATGGACCTCGTAGATTGCCATCGGGGATTTCACAGGATCAGCTTTTTTTCTTGTCTCCATCCAGGCTGCGTCATCCCATTTGAAGCCGTTAATGTCTTCTGTGATAGAAGCGGTTCCCGGACGGAATTCCGCATGGACCGCATACGGGTCAGCCTTGAACAGGATCATTCCCTCCTGTGTGGTGATCGCGAATTTATAGAGTTCTCCGAGACCGACGCCGGGAATAAACGCCTCGTAGATTCCGGAGTCAGCTAACGGGGACATCGGTGCGGCGTCCGGATCCCAGCCGTTGAAATCGCCCACAACACCGACGGCCTTTGCGTGGGGAGCCCAGACGGCAAAATACATTCCGGCTTTCCCCTTATAAGTCTTTGGATGTGCACCAAGTTTTTCGAAGATTTTATAATGGGTCCCCTGTCCGAAGAGATACCGGTCCAGTTCGGTGATGAAACCGAGACCGATCTCCTTTGTTTTGGCAGGAGCTGTGGTTTTCTTTGTTCTTGTCATCACTTAAACCTCCTGAAGTTTAAAGATCGCGCCGCCGTTTGCCGGGAGCGTGACGGAAAGTCTGCCGTTTTCGAGGGAGAATGGGATCTCTCCGGGCAGCAGGGATACAACATCTGAGGCTGCGCATGGCAGCGGGATCGAGATGGATGCCGGCTGTTCATCATTATTGACAGCGGAGATCACGGTTCCATGTTCCCCGGACCGGCTGAAAGCATACTGGCGGTTCGTGAGGAGAAGTTCCTTGTAGGAGCCGTTGTGGAACGCGTCATTTTCTGTGTGGATTTTTCCGAGTGCCGCGATGTGGGACGCGAGCTCCGGAGCTTTTCCAAGCATGTCAGACAGGTTGAGTGCCGGGCGAAGGACCTCATCGGATGTTCTGGAACGCTTTCCTTCAATTCCCCACTCACTTCCATAATAGACAGAAGGAATTCCGGGGAGAGTGAAGAGAAGCTGGTACACCGGAAACAGGTTTGCCAGGTTGTTTAATTTACTTGCGATCCGGTCCTCGTCGTGGTTGTCCACAAAGGTGTAAAGCGATCTTCCCACCGCCTCCAGACGTCGCACATTGTGGGCAATCTCAAAGTAGTTGTGGTCATTGTGACCGGAGTAGAGCGCCTTGTGAAGCTCATAGTTTGTCACGGAATGCAACATTTCCGGGTTCACCCAGCGGTTATATTCGCCGTGGATCACCTCGCCCATGAGCCAGAAATCAGGTTTCATGGCGGAGGTCTTTTCCCGGAGCTCTTTCATGAACCCGAAATCCAGGACGTTCGCGCAGTCCAGGCGGATCCCGTCGATATTGAAGTTGTCGACCCAGAACTGGATCGAGTCAAACAGATACTGGCGGACCTCCGGGTTCCGGAGATTTAAGCAGGGGAGCTCGAAATGTCCCTGCCAGGCCTCGTAGCCGAATGGGTCACCCAAAGGGCTTCCCCAGCCGAAGTTTACGCCGCGGTACCAGTCCTTATACGGGGAAGCTTCCCGCTTTTCGCGGATATCCTGGAAAGCGAAAAACTCACGTCCGGTATGGTTGAAGACGCCGTCCACCACAACGCGGATTCCGTTTTCATGGCAGAGGCGCACAAAACGGGCAAAATCTTCGTTGGAACCAAGTCTGCGGTCCACGAGACGGAAATCTTTTGTATCGTAGCCGTGGGTGCAGGACTCAAAGAGCGGTCCGATGTAGATCGCGGAGCCATTTAAGTCGCTGATATGCGGGATCCAGGACTCAAGCTCCGTGAGCCGGTGGGCGGTCTCTGTGAGCGTGTTTGTTTTTTCTGCCCCCAAAAGTCCAAGGGGATAAATAGGGTAAAAGACAGCCTGTTCGTACCAGGTATGCATGGTTATCAGACCTCCTGAAGCTCCCGTTTTTTCAGGCGGCGGAGAAGAAACTGATACCGGAGCTGCGCGGCGTTCAGCTCATAGATATAGCAGTCGACTAAGGTCGGGTCAACGACCTGTTCGAACTGGTTCTGGGCGGATAAGATCGCCGTTTTGCTGAGCTCGATCTGGCGCTTCAGTTCATTTGTTTCCCGGCGGTAAGCCTGTTTGGAAGCATTTTTTTTCGAAAAAAACATAAATATCATACCCCAATTCCTTTACGGATAGTGCCAACAGCAGTCTGTTTCAGGCGGCCGAAGGCTGTTTTGCCGAATTTTGTTCACAGATAGGCTTTGCCGGATCGCGGCGCGTCTGTCTGTGGAGAAAACCAGAAGTTTCTGTAATTGGTAGTATGAGGATCATTCACCCGGAATATTCAGGATTCCGGATATTTTTCAAGCTCTTCTTTCAGACGACCGAGCTTGTCGATGGCGCTTTTGTTTGTGAGATAATAATAATTGCACACGCCTTTTCTTAAAACATCGATCAGGCCGGTATCTTTTAAAATCTTTAAATGGTGAGAAACAGCTGGACGGGAGAGACTTGTCCGGTCCGTGATCTCGTTGACATTTAAGCCGGGGATCCGTCCTTCACCAGTGGTCTGTGTCTCAAAGAGACACTGCAGGATCGTCAGTCTTGTTCGGTCACCGAGCGCAATAAATAAAGGAATGCACTCTTCAAAGATATCGCCCAGAAGATTTTCTGAGATCATGAATTCTCTCCTTTCCGGAATGTTTTGGTTTAAAAATTTAAACTTAATTGCATTTTACCATTTTTCCTGAATTGCGTCAATGAATTGTTCAACATTTCTGGAAAATGATGGGTGACATAATATTTTTTGGTAAAATTTGACGAAAAATGGCACCTTGATTTTACGAAACTGAAATTGACTTTCGGCCAAAATTCAGAGATAATAGGGGCACATTCAGAAATGAGTTCTTCATTTCTAGATAGCAGATGTATGACCGGCAGCTTCGCCGGATGCCCGGATTCAGGGCATGAAATCCGTTTAACGTATTGATTTTTGAATTGCAGTAACTGGGAAAAGGCTCTTTTTTGATCCTTTCGGGAGAATTCTGTTCTCCGGGGAAGGTGATTGGAAAAGATGGCTGTGCGGGAGGTGATCTTATCGTGGTATTGTTTGCAGTTTTGCTGTCCGCAGCGGTGACAGACTGAAAGAAAGGAAAGATCTTTCACATTCAGATCATAGCAGGGATCGCGGCTGGAATAGTCCTTGCTTTTGTAGAAAGCAACAAGTCGTCGGGGGCGCAGCCTTTGGTGACTCTGGCGTTTATCGAGGTTGGATCATTTATCCTGCGGTTTGTGGGGACATGCGCGGTCTTTTACCCGTTTTTCCTGTGCCGGACCATCGGCGCGGGGGATATCAAGCTTATGGGAGTAGTCACTGGATTTCTGGGAGTCTGGGATGGCGTGCTTGTAATTGGTCTTGGAATGGTCTTTGCTGCTGTAGCGGCGTCTTACCGGATGATCAAACAGGGAACTTTCTGGTATCGCATGGAGCGGGCCGCCAGATTTGCGGTGGAGACGGGAATGAAAGGGCGGCTTACGGAATATCCGGGGTATTTTGAAAAAGAAAGTCTTTTACGGCTGGGGCCGTATCTGTTTGCGGGGTACTGTCTGTTTTTACTGATCCAGTAAAGAGACGGGAACGCATATCTTACAGGACTGCTTAGCGGTCTGATTGAACGTATGCCGGAGTCTGATTCCGGCGGGGGAAAGGAAATGAGAAGACATGAAAAAGCTGATAGCGGTTTATGACGCGGATACCAGGTATGCGGAACGGTTGTCTGATTATGTAAACCGAAAGGAAAAGGGAGTTTTTACCGCCCAGGCGTTTACTTCAAAGGAAAAGCTGGCGGAGTACGCGAAAAAGCATGAGATCGACGTTCTGCTCTCGGGGGAACGGACGGATTCCGGGGATATTTCCGGAATCCCGTCGGCCCAGAAGATCTATATGTCTGAGGAGACAGAGAAGCAGATGGATTCTGGAAAGGAGATCTATAAGTTCCAATCCGGGGACGATATTATCCGGGAGGTGATGGCTGCCTACAGTGAGATTCCGGGGATCCGGCCCAATACTGCTGGAGCTATGGGGCAGTCCAGGCGGATCATCGGAGTCTACTCGCCCATCGGAAGATGCGGGAAGACATGCCTGGCGTTAGCAATCGGACAGATCCTTGCTAAGGAGGAGAAGGTCCTGTTTGTGACACTGGATACCTTTACGGGGTTTACAGGACTCTTAAATGAGCGGTGGAAACGTGATCTTTCTGACCTCATCTACTACTATAAACAGGATCGTTTTCATGTGATCCGGCTGAATTCTATCGTCTATTATCTGGGGGACATGGCGTGGATCCCGCCGATCCGCATTCCACAGGACTATACGCAGCTGTCGGTGCAGGAGATGGCGGATCTTTTGGAACGGATCCTGCAGGAAGGAAATTATACGACGCTGGTTCTCGATGTGGGGGATTACGGGCGGGATGCGCTGCCGTTACTGGAAAAATGCCAGGTGATCTACACGCCGATCCGGGAGGACCCGTTTTCTGCAGAAAAAATGCGGGAGTTTGAGGAATACCTGGAGGCAGTGGGAAACGGCGCGGTCATGGAAAAGATCCAGAAGATCCATGTGCCGATGGTGACCGGCGGGAGAAGAATGGAGCATTTTCCCCAGGAACTTCTGTGGGGGGATATGGGTGATTTTGTGAGGAGTCTGCTGAAAGGACAGAGGAACTTATGGGACAGCTGAAACAGATGCTGCGGGCGCAGATCCTGGCAGAGATGACATATGACCGGCAGATGTCGGACGAGGAGATCGCGGAGCTTATCGATCGGAGGATGGATGTCTGTATGGAGGAACAGCCGGAGGAATTCCCGCAGACACTTGGGGAGCGCCTAAAGCTTCACCGGGAACTCTTTGATTCGTTCAGACGTCTGGATATCCTGCAGGAGCTGGTGGACGATCCGAGGGTGACGGAGATCATGGTGAACGGGCCGGACCAGGTATTCGTAGAGACAGGGGGAAAGATCGGGCGGTGGGAAAAGTCTTTCGAATCCAGGGAGCAGTTGGAAGATCTGATCCAGCAGATCGTCAGCAGTGTGAACCGTATCGTCAACACGTCGATGCCGCTGGCGGACGCCAGGCTTTCAGACGGATCCCGAGTTCATGTGGTGTTGGAGCCGATAGCGTTAAACGGTCCGATTTTGACGATCCGGAAATTTCCGGAGCCAATGACGATGGAACGCCTTTTGGATTATGGAAGTATTTCCCCGGAAGCCGCGGACCTCTTAAAAACACTTGTAGCTGCGCGGTACAACATTTTCGTCAGCGGCGGAACCGGAGCGGGAAAAACGACCTTTTTGAATGCACTCTCAGAGTTTATCCCGCCCGGTGAGCGCGTGATCACGATCGAGGACGCAGCGGAGCTGCAGTTAAACCACATCGAAAACCTGGTGCGGATGGAGACGAGGGAAGCCAATGCGGAAGGTGCCGGGGCTATTGGGATCGGGGAGCTGATCCGGGCGGCCCTTCGTATGCGGCCGGACAGGTTGATTATCGGTGAAGTACGTGGAAAAGAGGCGCTGGACCTTTTACAGAGCCTCAACACAGGACATGACGGCGGCTTTTCCAGCGGACATGCCAACAGTGTGAAGGATATGCTGTCCAGGCTTGAGACTATGGTGCTGATGGCAGCTGATCTGCCGCTGGCGGCGATCCGGAGCCAGATCGCGTCGGCGGTGGACATTATGGTCCATGTGTCAAGAATGCGGGACAAGACGAGAAAAGTAACGGCGATCGAGGAGGTGGACAGATTTGAAAACGGCGAGATCATCCTCAATCCCCTGTTTACCTTCCGTGAAGCGGAAAAAGCAGGAGACGGTTTCGGAAATACAGGGAAAGTGGAAGGAAGTCTTGAGCAGATCGGAACGCTTAAGCACCGGGAAAAACTCAGACTTGCAGGGTATCGAGTATGAGACGTATACGCTGAGCCGAAGGGAGTGGGTGCTTTACGGGGCAGAAGGAATTCTTTTGGCAGCGGCGCTGGACTATGTGTTTTACCGGAGTTTTCTTTTGATTTTGCTTATTTTTCCGGCAGGGATCCTGTTTCCACTGACCTTAAAGAATAAGCTGAAGCAGAGGCGGATGGAAAAACTGCGGGGAGAGTTTAAGGACGCGATCCTCGCGGTGGCATCAGGGCTGAATGCAGGGTATTCGGTGGAGAATGCATTTGCGGTGAGCTTAAAGGAAATGGAGGAGATCCACGGGAGCGATTCTATGATCGCGAAGGAGATCCGGCTGATCCTGCGAAAGGTCCGGATGAATCTGACATTTGAGGATGCTTTGGGGGACTTTGCGGCGAGAAGCGGCCTGGACGATGTGAAAAATTTTGCGGACGTGTTTCTTGCGGCGAGAAAGAGCGGTGGGGAACTGATGCGGATCATCGCCAGGACCGCAGAGATCATCGGGGAAAAGATCCGGATCCAGGAGGAGATCCTGACGGCAACGGCATCAAAACGCATGGAGCAAAGGATCATGAGCGGGATTCCTGTTCTGATCGTTATCTACATTGAGCTGACGTCACCGGGATTCTTTGGGATCCTGTATACAACGCTGGTCGGGCGGATGCTGATGACGGTCTGCCTTGCAGTCTATCTTGCTTCATGCTGGCTGGCCGATCATTTTCTGGAGATCGAAGTATGAGAGAGAAGTCGCGAAGAGGCAGGTTGAACGAATACGGAAAAGAGTATGGAAAGTATGCGGCGTGTGTGCTCTCTGGTTTCGCACTCTACGGGTTATCAGAGGCGGCAGGAGAAATAGGGGATCCTGTCCGTGACAGAGTTCTCGTCCGAAATGAGTATGGCGGCGGGGACCGGCAGTATGAGCTTCTGGTGGAAGGTCTGGAAAACGGGAAGGAACAGGTGGAAGTCACGGTTCCCGAGAGGAAAATGTCAGACGCGGAGGTCCGGAAAGAACTTCCGGGGATCGTGGAGTACCTGGAGGGGGAGATACTGGGGAAAAATTCGTCTCTTTCGAAGGTACAGAGTGACCTGAACCTTACCAGGACGATTGCAAAGTATGGACTTTCTGTTGAATGGGAGTCCGAGGCCCCAGAGACCGTGAGCGATATGGGACTGATCGGCTCCGAGGTGCCTGAGAGCGGGAAAACGGTGACTCTGCGGGCAGGACTTATGAACGGATCCTCAGTTACCTGGGTGGAGATCCCTGTGACGGTGTTTCCGGAAGCCGAGACGCTGGGAGAAACATTTGCTGTGTTTTTGGGGAAGCTTGCAAAGAAAGATCTGGAGACAGGACAGGTGGTGCTGCCCGAGACTTTTGACGGGAGAACTTTACATTATCGGTCGGCAGATGGAGGCGGAAACGGCGGACTGATCTTTCTGGGGATCGCTGCGGCGCTGTGTCTGTTCCTGAAGGAAAAGAGTGACGCCAAGGAAGCGAAAAAGCAGTGGGAAGACCGGATGATCCTGGATTATCCGGAGCTGTTGTTGAACTTTGTGGTTCTGACCGGGGCCGGTTATCCGGTCCGACAGGCATGGAAAAAGCAGGTCATGGATGCAGAAAGCAAAAACACAGTGCTTCTTCATCCGGTATATCGGGAGATGAGAAGTGCCTTGAACCAGATGGAGACCGGGACACCTGAGATCCGGGCATACGGGGAATTTGGGCGGCGGATCGGTCTGGGATGCTATATAAAATTTGCGTCCCTGCTTGGAAACAGTGTGAGTACGGGAGGAAAAGATCTGAGGCGGCTTCTTGAGGAGGAGATGGAGACGGCATTCCGTCAGAGAAAAGAACTTGCGCTCCGAAAAGGCGAGGAGGCGTCCACAAAGCTTCTGATCCCAATGTTTCTCATGCTGGGGGTTGTGATGGTCATGGTGGTGGCACCGGCGTTTTTGGCACTGTAGAGACTGAAAAAAAGATCCTTTCTGTTTTAGCTGCATGGTGGAAAATGCCTGCGGCAGGAATGGGAAGATCCAGAAGAGATATGGGAGGTGTATGTATGCAGTTGAAGAAATTTCTTATGGAAGAAGATGGCGTTGGAGTTATTGAGGTCGTTCTGATCCTCGTAGTGCTCATTGGGCTTGTCATTGTGTTTAAGACCCAGATCAACAAGCTTTTGACGGCAATCTTTACGGAGATCAACAAACAGGCGAAAGAGGTATATTAGATGAGATACCGGGGAGAGATTACGGTTTTTCTGAGTCTGACGCTGATATGTGTACTGTCGCTTGTTCTGGGACTTGTGGAATCGGCGAGAACAGCGGGAGCGAGACTGTATCTTCGGATGGCATCGGATTCGGCGGTGTCATCGGTGATGAGTTACTATAACCGAAATTTATGGGATCGCTATCAGCTCCTATTTCTGGAATATGAATCGGAGGCGGCGATCAAGGAGACCTTCGGCCGCTATCTCGATTTCTATCTGGAACAGGCAAATATGTATCCGGCAAGACGGAAAAACGTAACACTCTCCGGAATGTCCCGTATGGTGGATGAGAATGGGAGATGGCTTGAGGAGGAGATCGCTGCCTATATGAAGTACCGTTTCCCGGAGCTTGCAGTGTCCGGAAGCGGGGTTTTGAAGGAAGCGGAGCAGGTAAAGAAAGCGGGAGACTTCCATACTCTGTATGATTCCTGCTGCGGATCCGGGCGTTCGGTGCGCAGGCTGGAAAAGGCGGGGCAGGCGGTTGAAAAGTCACTGAAGACGATAGAAGAAACTCGGGAAAAGCTTTGCGATGCGGCAGATGAAGAGAGAGCGGCTGCATTTAAGAGGCATGCGGCTGTTTTAAAGCGGGAACTAAAAGGATTTCCGGGTCTGGTGAAACAGTTTCAGAAGGAACTGGAGCGCCTGGAAACAGAGAACAAAAAAATGGATTCCGGACAGTTGGAAGACGAGACAGCGTCCGGGACATTGGGACAGGAAATATCAACATGTAATGAGGTGGTCAAAAGCGCAAAGGAGCGGCTTGATGGATATCTGCAGAATGAAACGCAAACCGAGCGGAACCTGGAGCTTCTGGAGGAGGCATGCGGGCTTCTCGATATGGAATCGGATGCGGAGGATGAAGAGGAGGAAGAAACAGAATGGGAGCAGATCAGTCAGTGCGTGGAGGAGATGGAGAACTTGGAGTCAGTGGATTCTGGGCCGAAGGATAAGAAGAAAGCGGCTGCAGTGGACCGCCTGGAGGAGCTTTTTGACAAAGAACTGCTGGATATTCTTCTTCCTGCCGGAACGGCGATCTCGCAGAACGCTGTTTCCTTAAAAGGAATTCCGTCCGCGTCGAAATATCAGAATGATACGGAAAGCTCAGATACAGAGGGAACCGGGCTTTTGGAGGCGGCATCGAGACAGATGGCTGTAAATGCATATGTTCCGCTGTATTTCTCTTCATTCTTAAAAGAAAATGAATCAGAACCATCGGCATTGCGATATGAGATGGAATATCTTCTTGCAGGAAAAAAATCGGACCGGGAAAACTTAAAGGATGCTGTGAACCAGGTACTTACACTCAGAGGAGCAATGAACTTACTGTTTTTGCTGAATTCTCCGGATAAAAAGGCGGAGGCGGATGCCCTGGCGGCAGCAGTGGCGGTGGGAATCGTACCAGCGCAGATGGCGTTGTCTTTTTTTATCCTGACGCTGTGGGCGTTCGGGGAGGCAGTGCTGGATGTAAAAATGCTGTTGGCGGGCGGAAAGATACCGTTCTGGAAGACAGAAGGAACCTGGAAGACCTGTCTTTCCGGGCTGTTGGATCAGTCGTTTTTGAAGGAGACAGGGGAATGCTCCGGGGATGGAAGAACATATACGGAGTATTTAAGCTGCTTGATCTTTCTCATGGATCGGAAAACAAGAAATTTCCGGATGATGGATCTGATCCAGTGGAATATCCGGACGGAACAGGCGGATTTCTCAGTGGCGAACTGCGCATACCAGATTGAGATCGAGGCGGAGGTTTTGCAGAAGCATATGTTTTTTCAGAAAGAGGAATATAAGGGAACTGTGTATGTGGCGGGATCGTATTAATGCTGTGGAAACAGCCCCCATCATCTGACTGTAAGAAAACATAATCTGGAAGACAAAAATCCCATCGGCGCAGCCGATCTGGAATAGATTCCTGATTGTAACTATGAAGGTACTGAGTAGTTACATTTAATTTAGATAAAGGAGGTGTATGGCTGTGCTCTTCTTTGCCAGTTTTGATGAAATGAATAAGCAATGCCATTCTTATAGGAAAAATATGTCTCTCCAAGTACATGATCCCCTGCTGGCAAGGAGAGCGCATCCATGCACCTCCTCACTCCCGGCCTCCATGACAGTGGAGGCTGCGCTTGTCCTTCCACTCGCCCTGTTTTTCTTTCTGGCACTTCTCCAACCAGTTATCTGGCTTGACAGGCAGAGAAAGGTTCAGACTGCCATGGAGCGGATTGGCGAGGAGATCAGTCAATATGGGATTTTGGCGGAGTCGGTGGAAACCGGAGACAGTGAGTTGCCGGCATTCTGTACGGACGCTGCGGCAGCTCTTTGGATCCGGGGAAAAGTCGGGCAGTACGCGGATCATGTGACGGTGAAAAAGGCAGATGTATACGGAGAGAACGGTGAGATCGAGTTTGCGGCGGAGTATCAGGAGGAGATTCCATTTTTTGAGACAGTTCTGGGAAAACAGACGGAGACTGTGGCTGTGAAACGGAGGTCCTGGATCGGAATTCCCGGGAAATTAAAGGGAGACGGGACTTCTCAAGATGGTGATGGGGATGAGCAGACGGAGATGGTCTATGTAGGGGCCGGAATAGGGAGATATCACCTGTTCCGGGACTGCCATTATATTTCGAATGAGTACATGACTGTCACAAGATCTGAGGCAGAAAACGGCAAGGTTCCCGGAGAAAAGCGAACGCCCTGTGCCGTCTGCGGGAAAAAGGGAGATGGATCGGAGACCGTCTATATCACGACGGCAGGCGAGCACTATCACTGCAATAAAAATTGCAGGTCTATGATATCCTATGTGCGGGAAGTACCGAAGGATGAGGCGGAACATCTGGGATTGTGCTCATACTGTGTGAGGAAAAAGGGGGAGACAGAATGAATCTGTTTTTTGTTTTTTTAGGAACCGCAGCCTGGCAGGATCTCAGAACGAGAAGCATCAGCCTGGAGGTACTGGCGGGCGGAGCGGCAGTAGGGATCATAACCTGCATATGGAAGGAACGGCTTCCGGGGGAGATCGTTCTGGCGATGATTCCTGGAATTATGCTTTTGCTGATTGGAATGTTGACAAGGGGGCTCCTGGGTGAGGGCGACGGGTGGTTTTTTATTGTATCCGGATTTTTCCTTGGGTGGCAGGAGTGTGTGATGTTATTGATCTCCGGGCAGATTTTCTGCGGAATATTTGGGCTTGCGATAATGGTCGGCGCACAGATCGGAACTGGAAGGGAAAATATCCGAAAACTGCGGCTGCCGTTTTTGCCGTTTCTTTTACCTGCGTCACTGTGGATGGTGCTTATGAGGATGATATGAGAAAGACGACTTGCATAAAGAAATATTACAGCGCCAGCATAACGGTAGAGGCATCCATAATTCTTTCGGTGGTCTTACTATCCCTGGCGGCATTTATCCGATATGCCTATACGGTCCATGATACGGTGACTGGCAGTATGATCCTGGAGGAAACACTGGAGCGGGCCAGGAATAACGTCAATAAGAAAAAAACGATAGATTCTTTTGAGCAGGAGGGAAGCCAGATGGGGAACCCAAGGCTTTATCTGGGAGCATATGAGCTCCATCTGAATCTGGGAGCGCTGACGGCAGAAGGTGACGCGGCGGCGGGGGACTGGAGTCTTCATATAGAGCGGGCGGATATCCACCCGGAGACTTTTCTGCGGCAGCAGGACGCCTTGAAGAAAATAAAAGACAGGATCGATGACTGATGAAAACAGAATTTAAACGAGAAATGAACCGAAATTACATGGTACTGCACCCGGAAAAAGAGATCGGGGGATCCTATGCGCTGCGGATGCTGTCGGAAAACAGGATCAACGGACTTCTGCCGTTTCAGGAAAAAAGGATCGATGGGGAGACATTCCTGTATTTTAATATCACGTCGAGACAGTCGCTAGCCAGAATGATGGAATACCGGTCATTTAAGGCAAAGGAGATCCGGCAGATCACCAGTGATCTGGTCGTCACCATGACGGCATTGGAAAGGTTCCTGATGGACGGAGACCAGCTTTGTCTGGAACCGGATATGATCTATGTGGATCCGGATGACCTGAAAGCGAATTTCTGCCTTCTTCCAGGGAGTGGCAGTCAGTTTGAGGAGAGTTTCCGGAAACTGGCACGGTATATTCTGGACCATGTGGATCACACAGACGGAGACGCGGTAGTTCTGGCATTCGCTCTGTTTCGGGCAGGAGAAAAGGAAAATCTGGGGATCCGGGATCTGGAAAAATGTCTGCGGGCGGGAGAAAGAGACGGGAAAGAAGATATTTTCGGGGAAAACACTGGAAAGGAAAAGTTATATGAAGCAGAGAGAAAAATGGTCAGGGAATATGGGACAGGGGCAGCAGGAGAGCTGCCGCGACACCAGGGAGAAAAGCAAAATGGATCAGAAGGAAAGTACAGATATTCTGAGATCAAGAAAATGGATCTTTCAGGCGAGACAGAAGAACTGGCAGAGGAGAAAGGGCTGAAGCACGGGAAAAACTTGTTTTCAGTGCTGTTTGCGGTTTTGATGGTAGCTGTTCCGGTGGCAGTTTACTTTATTGTCGGAATCGATCGGATTCTGGAATGGAAATGGGGAATCCTTGCGGCGGAAGGTGTGCTGATGGCCGGCGTGATATTCTTTCGTGTGAGAAAAGATGAAGAAGAGACCGGGGAAACAGAAGAGGACTGGGAAGTTGAGTTCCGGGAAGAAGAGGACAGGGAGCGCGGAGGAATGCCGGACAAAATTGAATACCGGAGAGATATGGCGGAAGTGTGGGGAGATGCAGAAAATAATGAGAATGGCATTTATACTGATCCTAATGACTTAAGAACTGATGTAAGACAAAGAGAATCTGATGAAATGCAGACAGTGCTTCTTACGGGAAGACAGATATACCCGGCGACAAGACGTCTCGTCCCGGAAAATGGGGGCGAGGACGTCCTGGTCCGATATTTCCCGTTTATTATTGGAAAGAACCGGGAAATATCGGATTTCTGCCTGAATCTGCCTCAGATCAGCCGGATCCACGCGAAAATTGAAGAAGATAAGGACGGATATATGATCACGGATCTCAATTCAACGAATGGAACCAGTGTAAATGGGCGGTTCCTGGAGACAAATGAGAGTATTCATATAGAACCAGGGGAAATGCTCTCTTTTGCGGATCAGAGATACCGTTTTTTGTAGGATCTCCTGGGTAAAAGTTCCGTTAAAGAGAAAGTAAAAATACAAAACAGGGGTGGTGTTTTTCGGACATTTGGTCTATGATATATCCATCAATGATGAAAGGAGGGGTATTATGGCTTTTCAGATGCCAGAATATCATCAGCCCGATTTTTCAAAGGAACAGTTTATCAAGGCCCCTGACGCGAAATGGGAAATCGTGGAGATCGATGGGGTTGCCCCAGAATACTTTCACAGTACATCTATGTTCCCGGAATATTTTAAGATCCAGGGCAAGTGGGTGTTAGCGGAAGAGAGCCGCATGGATTCCAGCGTTGTGATCTGCCCGGATGGACATTTGGAGGTAGTCGAAAACAGGAATCTCAAAAAAGGTGACAAGGTTATTCTTGGACGGAGCGAAGCCTGCGAGGAGGGAATTTATGTCCACAGTACAGGATTCCAGACAGAAGCGGACGCGCTTGCGGATAAATTTGTGTTCCGCCAGGGACGAAGCAGGGAGACCTCCTATGCGAGAGACTATGACCGCCTGATGGACCTTCTTCGCTATGAAAAAGAACATGGGAAGATTGTCTGGGTCATGGGACCGGCGTTTTCCTTCGACTATGACGCGAGAAACGCAATGCAGTCCCTGATCGATAACGGATATGCCCACGGTCTGATGGCAGGAAACGCGCTCGCGACCCACGACCTGGAGGGCGCGCTGTTGCATACGGCACTAGGACAGGATATCTACACGCAGGTATCCCAGCCGAATGGCCATTACAACCACCTGGATGTGTTAAATAAGGTCCGCAGAAGCGGTTCCATTCCGAAATTTATCGAGGATAATCACATTGACAATGGTATTATCTATGGATGCGTGAAGAATCATGTTCCGTTTGTTCTGACCGGTTCGATCCGCGATGACGGTCCAATGCCGGAAGTCATCGGAGACGCGTATAAAGGACAGAGCGCCATGCGCGATATGGTGCGGGATGCCACCTGTGTGATCTGCTTAGCTACAATGCTTCACACGATTGCCACGGGCAATATGACTCCGTCATTCCGTGTTATGAAGGACGGAACGATCCGCCCGGTATATCTCTATACTGTTGATGCGGACGAGTTTGTGGTAAACAAGCTGATGGACCGCGGAAGCCTCTCCGCAACGACTATCGTGACGAATGTCCAGGACTTTATCACGATCATCGCAAAAGGACTTGGGGTCATGAAATAACAGAGTAGAAAGGATGAGACCCATGGGAAGCCGATATGGAAAGAAGGCTTATGTAAATGGACTTCTGATTGCTCTGAATGTGCTGTTTTTCCTGTATCTGGAGATCACCGGTTCCTCGGAGGACGCGTATTTCATGTATACAAAGGGCGCGATGTTTGCACCTGCAGTCCTGGAGGACGGTGAGTATTACCGGCTTTTGACAGCGATGTTTATGCATTTTGGAATCCGGCATATTATGAACAATATGCTGGTCCTGTTTGTGATCGGGGACAACCTGGAACGGGCACTGGGACATGTGAAGTACCTGATATTTTACCTGCTCTGCGGAATTGGCTCGAACTGGGTGTCTATGATGGCGCACACAGCTGATACAATGACAGTATCAGCCGGGGCATCCGGCGCAATTTTTGGAGTGGTCGGCGGCCTGCTTTATGTGGTTACGGCCAACAGAGGGCAGTTGGAAGATCTGAATACAAGACAACTTGTGATCATGATCTTTTTCTCCCTGTATTTAGGATATACAAGCACCGGTGTGGACAATATCGCACACCTGTCTGGCCTTGTAATAGGCTTTGTGCTTGCTATAATTTTATATCATAGGCCTGCCAGAGACTGGTGGGCGGACGGAGGTATCAAAAGATGAAAGACTGTAACTGTATTTTCTGTAAGATCGCGAATGGTGAGATTCCTTCCTCAACTGTATATGAGGATGAAGATTTCCGTGTAATTCTGGACCTTGGTCCGGCTGCGAAAGGTCACGCCCTGATCCTTCCGAAAGAACACTTTAAGGACGTTACCGAGCTGGATCCGAAGATTGCTGCAAAAGTACTTCCGTTAGGAGCGAAACTCGGAACCGCAATGAAGAAATCCCTGGGCTGCGCAGGCTTCAACCTGGTACAGAATAACGGTGAAGCAGCAGGACAGACGGTATTCCATTTCCATGTACATGTGATCCCGCGCTATGAGGGCGGTCCGGTGATCGCTGGATGGGAACCGGGAAAAGAAGATCCGGAGGTTCTTGCTGAGACAGCAGAAAAGATTAAAGATGCACTGTAATCAGAGAGATTTTTAAAGGAGAATTTATGCCGCAGGACAAAGATGAACTGCTGCAAGTACTGATTACGAAATATGCTCAAATGTATATGAAGCTGGCTTATGCGATCGGAGTGCCATATGATGATGTGGAAGACATTGTCATGGAAGCATTCTGGTCGTTCTACCGGGCGGATTATGGCGGGAAGCTAGAGAGTGAAAAAGCTATAAAAGTGATGCTGGCGCGTATTGTCGAGAATAAATGTATCGACTATTTTAGAAAAGAGAAGCGAAGCATCAAGCCGAATGAGGACGAAGATGTGAGTGAACTGGAGTATGTCGCAGATCTTTCCACATACGATCCGCTGCAATCCGTAATTAGCAGAGAAAGCTGCGGTCAGATCTTCGAGGTCCTGGATGGTTTAAGGGAATCGTGGAAGGATGTCACGGTGATGTATTTCATCCAGGGATTTACGACTGAAGAAATTTGTGAGCGTCTTGAAATCACGAACGACATGTGTCGTTCGCGAATTTCAAGAGCAAGAAAATACTTAAGAGAAAACCTGAAAAGTCGTATGGACCGCGGTCATTTGTGATCAGCACAATCGTTGATCAATTTCATGATCGTATCAATTGCATTATTTAAATGGCTCTTTTCCATACTATCAATGAATGTCCGGCGGTTCTCGTAGGTATCGTGAATCGCGTCAAAAAGAGTGGCGTCAGTCACTTTCTCCTCTTCCAGAACCGTGGAATACCCCTGTTTTGCAAAAGAATTGGCATTCAGGATCTGATCTCCACGGCTGGCCGCTGCGGAGAGCGGAATCAGGACATTCGGCTTCCTGAGTGCAAGAATTTCACAGATGGAATTTGCACCTGCCCTGGAGACAATCAGATCAGCTGCCGCAAATAAGTGCTTCAGCGGACTGTCAACATATTCATACTGAACGTAACCGGGAGTTCCAATCAGGGACTCATCCAGGTTCCCTTTTCCACAGATATGGATCACCTGGAATTGTTCTAAGAGCTTTGGAAGAATACTGCGGACCGCGCCGTTTACTTTTACGGAGCCCAGACTTCCACCGATTACAAGAATAATCGGTTTTGCCGCAGAGAGGTTTGTGTACTGCAGACCGGCAAGACGGTCACCTTGAAGGAGTTCTGCACGGATCGGGGATCCTGTGAGGACTGCCTTTCCTTCCGGAAGATACTTTAAGGTCTCCGGGAAGTTGCAGCATACCCATTTTGCAGACGGAATGCAGAGTTTATTTGCCAGACCTGGAGTCATATCGGACTCGTGGATGATCGTCGGAATGTGGTAATGGTTTGCAGCGAGGACAACAGGAACCGCAACAAAGCCGCCCTTAGAGAAGAGAACATCCGGTTTGTATTTTTTCATCAACTTTAAGGCCTCTGCGTAACCTTTTAATACGCGGAATGGGTCGGTAAAGTTCTTTAAATCGAAATATCGGCGCAGTTTTCCGGAAGAGATTCCGTCGTAAGGAATACCTGCGTTTTCAATCAGTTTGCGTTCCATACCATTGTAGGAACCAATGTATCGAATATCATATCCGGCTGCCTTGAGAGACGGAATCAGGGCAAGGTTCGGAGTAACGTGACCGGCTGTACCACCGCCGGTGAGAAGAATGGTTTTCATAAAAATTGCCTCCATGGAGCAAGAATTTCACAGCTGCTGACTATTTAATAGTAACGGCTGAAAGAGAAATGTCAACCCCTAATAGATACAAAGGAAGAAGCGAGGTGCTGAATCATGGCAGACACGGAGAATCGTGAGGATCAGAAAATAAGCGAATGTCTTCGGGAAGCGTTTGGCTATTCGGATGATCAGCTGTTAAAACAGCTGGATCAGGCAAACGAGACTTTCAAAGATGTAAACTTCACTGGCGCCGAAGATCGACTCATGAAACGTTTCCTGGCACGAAAAGCCGAACTTGAAAAGGAAACCGCCTCCCAGACACCGACTCTGGTTCCACAGAACGAATCAGCCAACATTCAAATTGCAGAAGAGCTTCCAAAGAAGACGGTAACAGTAATCTCTGAAGCGGAAGAGAAAAAGAAGAATGAGAAGAAAGTGATACGATTCGGAAAGAAGAAGGTCCTTGCTACTGCGGCGTTGGTGGCAGTGATTGCAGGGATGCTTGGGGGGACGGCGATTGGGAAGAAGAGTTATTTCTTTAGACGATTAAAAAATAGTGAACCGGCAATTTATATGGATAATGATAAGAATAAAGAAGAAAATTCTCACTTAGAAGAAGCCTATAACAAAATTAAATCAGATATGAATATTCCATTACTGAGGCTAAATTACCGTCCAACTAATATGTCTTTTGAAGGATATACAGTTTACAATAACAATGAAGTAGAATTAACTTTCTTATATGAAGAAAATATAATTCGGCTTTTACAAATTCAAAATAAAAAAAGTACATCTGCTAATATGATATCAGATAGACAGCAGAAAAATACAATCTACAATAAATGGTTAAAGAAAAACATAGAATATTCAAGTAACACTGTAGAGGATGGAAGTACAGAATATGAAGCGGTGCTTTTGGAAAATGGAGGAGCGTATTATTTATTTGGTAATATGCCAAAGCTTGAGTTCGAAAAAATTTTAAAAAATATAATTTTTTATTAAAAAATGGTCACATTTCTCTTTGGATTACGTTTGTATTAGTAAATAAATGAAAAGGAGAGATGTAAATGAAATTAGTAAAAAGAATATGGTGCAGTACCGTTTTATTGATGCTTGCGATGGTCAAAATGGTATATGCAGGAGAGCCGATAGGTAATGCTTCTTTAGAGTATCATGAGCCCAGTGTTTTATTACAAAGCCCAGTGCTTGAGTCAGAGGACAATGCGCGGGGGATTAGACTATCAGCAGGAGTATTGCAAATTACTAATGGAGAAGATGGAACATTACATATTACAGTAGAAACATTTGCACATAAGGAAGTTGATACAATCTATCAGACCGTATTTCTAGATGAATGGGATGAGGATCGTGAAGATTGGAAGCAAATTGGTAAATGGGATTTTGAAAAGACAAAAGAAGAATCAGAGGATGAGATATTTGCAGAGTATCATGTGGGCTTTACAGTAACTGGTTGCCAGCCAAATCGTTATTACCGTGCCCGTGCAATGCATCTTGTTGAGTGGGGCGACGAGGCGGAAGCTAAAGTTACCCAGACAAACGGTGTCCTTCTCACCGACCATGCAGTTTAACCTTTAATACTTTAGTATATTATTCCGGCCGGATAATATAGACACAAACTGATAAAGGGAGATGGTTGATGGGAAGATACC
This sequence comes from Pilosibacter fragilis, assembly GCF_032490495.1. Taxonomy (NCBI): domain Bacteria; kingdom Bacillati; phylum Bacillota; class Clostridia; order Eubacteriales; family Clostridiaceae; genus Pilosibacter; species Pilosibacter fragilis. The sequence goes on from NZ_JAVYJB010000005.1 coordinate 86,360, forward strand.
TTAGATAAAACCGGTCGAGGCCGGTGAGAATAATGATTCGACAATTTATGAACTGAATAAAAGAAATAGCCCCGCGCACAACAAACCTCTTGCGGGGCTATTTTTACGTCTGGAAATGACTCACTTTTGATGTTTAAGCCTGCTGCTCTTTGTACTGCTTTAAAGCTCTTGCAAGCTGGTCTGGACATGAGGTTGGGCGGCCGTTGCAGCTTACGCCTTCGACTCTCTTGATAACATCGTCGATATCCATGCCTTCAACGAGAAGGCCGATACCTTTTAAGTTTCCATTGCAGCCGCCAACGAAGCTTACATTTTTGAGTTTGTTGTTCTCTACATCAAAATGGATTTCTCTGGAGCAGGTGCCCTGTGTCTTGTATACCATATAAAAACCTCCGTTTGTAAAAAATATGACCTTGCGGCCAGTTTGAAAGTATCCTTATTATACTCACAGCAGAGAATCATTGTCAAGAGAAGCGCGGAAAGAGCTGAGGATAGGCGATAAAGCAAGATTTCCAGACGGAAAAAATAAGTTTACAGGTTACAGACGAAGCAAATATCGGAATTATTAAAAACGGGCCAGCTTAGTTCGAGGTGAGTAGAAGAGCGAGCGAACTTAGTGACTTGGTTATTCTGGAGATCGACGGATGAGTTGAGGATTTTATCGGCGGATGAGCTAAGGATTTTATTTGACCTTCCGCTCTGTATCCCGTATAATGAGAACGATAAAGACGGTAAGAACGCGTCTGAAACTCAGATAGAATCTATGTTTAAGAGCAGCAGATGAACTGCTGCTTTCGAGATCAGACTAAAATCATATGATACAACACGGAGGAATTCAAATGCTTGGTATTATCGGAGCAATGGAAGTGGAAGTCGAGAAGCTTCGCGCGAAAATGACAGAGACAGAGATGAAGACAGTGGCAGGAATGAATTTCTGCAGGGGAAAACTGGAGGGAAAGGACGTTGTCATCGTTCGCTCCGGTATCGGTAAGGTAAACGCCGGTATCTGCAGCCAGATCCTTGTGGATCTTTATCAGGTGGATGGAATCGTAAATACAGGAATCGCAGGTTCCTTAAGAAATGAGATCAATATCGGTGACCTCGTTCTCTCTACTGTTGCAGTACAGCACGATGTGGACGCAGGCGGATTCGGATATCCGGCAGGTGAGATTCCCCAGCTTGGCGTGAAGGAATTCCCGGCGGATGAGCGACTTTTAGCTCTCGCGGAAGAGGCATGCAGAGAGGCAAACCCGGATATCAGCACTTTCAAGGGACGCGTTGCCAGCGGCGACCAGTTTATCGACAGCAAGGAGAAAAAGGACTGGATCCATGACACCTTCGACGCGTACTGCACAGAGATGGAAGGCGCAGCAGTCGCTCAGGCCGCATACTTAAACAAGGTTCCGTACCTGATCGTCCGTGCGATCTCTGACAAGGCAGATGACAGCGCCCATATGGATTACAGCGAGTTTGAGGCAAAGGCTGTTGAGCATTCCGTGAACCTGATGCTTGCACTTGTAAAGAGAATCTAAAAAGAGAAGACTCAAAAAGTTTTCTGGAGCAAGAAAGCTGCGAGAACTACTTTCTACGAGAATATTTTACCTCCACTATCACCTTAAAACGCGATTCCTGTCCCCATTTGACGAACGATTCTTCCGTTCTCAACCTTCTCAAAAACATTCTAGCCCGGTATAATTAGTGGCATCATCTGGAATTGATCTGGACGAAGAAAGGGGAACTGATTATGCTGGAATTTTTACAGACAGGGAGAATGCTCTATGTCCTGGCAGCGATCTGTGCGCTCGGGACACTCAGCACACTCGTAACAGGCAGCCTCTACAAAAGATTGATCAAGGAAACCGGAAACATGGCTCTCACGAAGGATAAAAATTTAAAGGCGCTGAAACAGCGCATGGAAAATGTGTTCCTTATTAACCACGGGATCCGAAATGTGAACGCGTACATAGAAAAACAGCTCTACGGATTCCGCTTCCTGCATATGAGCCTTGACGGGTGGGACAATTTGTCGGTGCAGGCGATGATCCTCTGCTTTATGGCAGGCGGAGCGGCGGCGTTCGGTGCTTACTGGTATCGGTGTGACAACTATTATATTGTGCTCTACGGGGCAGCGGGCGTTTTTGGCGGATTGTTCCTCGCATTTGTGGACAACGGGATCGGTGCCGGGACAAAACGGAAACAGCTTGCGGATCATTTAGTTGATTATGTGGAAAACTCTCCGCATTTTTATAAAAGTGTGGATAACAGCGCCTACGCCGGGCAGGAGCGGAAAAAGGCGGTGGGCTCTTCCGATATCGTAGATTTTTCAGGCACCAGCGGCATTGGATATGGAAGAAACCAGGAGAATGCGAGAAAAGAAAAGCTCAACAGCCGCTTTTCTGTCCTTGGAAAAAAGAAGGACGCACAGGCTGCTAACGGGAACGGGGAAACGGACCAGGTGGAAAAAGGGAGTCTCGCCAGGACCAGGGACACCGGGAGAACGTCACGTCTGGACGGAAAAGGACCCGCGTTCCAGGAAAATGAGGACGACCAGGCCGTAAATGGGAACAGCGCAGGCAGTTCATCAAAAAAAACGGCGGGAAAGGCCGATTATAATAGAGGCACAGTTCAAAATGTCCGGGATATTGGACAGGAAAATTCAGGAACAGGCGGAAAAGTACCGACAAGTGAGACGGAGCTTGCCCAGAGTATCAATCATCTGAGCGAGAGCCTGAAGCAGATCGCCGCGAGCAGGGAGCAACCGGAGGAGATGCTGAAAGATTCGGACAGGCTGGATCTGATACGGAATTCAATCCCGCCGGCGGAGCTGGACATGCTGAAGACGCTGTTTAATACATTGCAGAGTGGCGGGGTATAAAATCAGCAAGGCAGTCCATATTTTAACAATACAAGGCAGACGGTGAAACAGAACGGCAAACAAATCGAAAAATCAGGAGCACGGCGCAGTGCTTAAAACCTGGGGGAGGAAAGCGGATGATGAGTGAAGATGTAGTGCCGATAAAATTGCTTCCGTCCATTGTCAAGGGTTTCACGAAGTGGTATAATAACGAACGGAGATTGTGAATCTCACACAAGAAAAGGAGACAGGGTTATGGGTAAAGAAATCGTATTTGATTATTCCAAGACAGCCGGATTTATCAGCGAAGAGGAAATGAAAAACATGAAGAGCACCGTTATGGGCGCGAAAGATGTCCTGACAGCAAAATCCGGTGCAGGCAATGACTATCTTGGATGGATCGACCTCCCGGTTGATTATGATAAAGAAGAGTTTGCAAGGATCAAGAAAGCGGCAGAAAAGATTCAGGGAGATTCCGATGTGCTTCTCGTGATCGGTATCGGCGGATCTTACCTCGGAGCCCGCGCTGCGATCGAGTTTTTATCCCACAGCTTCTACAATGTGCTGCCGAAGGGAAAGAGAAAAACTCCTGAGATCTATTTCGTAGGAAACAGCATCAGCAGCAAATATATCCATGATCTTCAGGATGTACTGGAAGGAAAAGATTTCTCCATTAATATTATATCCAAGTCCGGCACAACCACAGAGCCGGCGATCGCTTTCCGCGTATTCAAGGAAATGCTGATCGGCAAGTATGGCAAGGAAGAGGCCAACAAGAGAATTTATGCGACCACAGACAAGGCAAAGGGAGCTTTAAAGAATCTGGCAAACGAAGAGGGATACGAGAGCTTCGTTGTTCCGGATGACGTTGGAGGACGTTTTTCCGTGCTCACAGCCGTAGGTCTTTTACCGATCGCAGTCAGCGGAGCAGATATCGACGCCCTGATGACAGGTGCAGCGGACGCAAGAAAGGTCGCTCTTGAGACAGAGTATGAGAAGAACCCGGCACTTTTATATGCCGCGGTCCGCAACATCCTGTTAAGAAAAGGAAAACAGGTGGAGATCGTAGCAAACTACGAGCCGAGCCTTCATTATGTATCTGAGTGGTGGAAACAGCTCTTCGGTGAGAGCGAAGGAAAAGACCAGAGAGGTATTTTCCCGGCAGCCGTTGATCTCACAACAGACCTTCACTCCATGGGGCAGTTTATCCAGGACGGCGCACGTATCATGTTCGAGACCGTTCTGAACGTGGAAGAATCTCCGGCGGAGATCGTCCTTCAGAAAGAGGATGTCGACACAGATGGTATGAACTATCTGGCAGGAAAGACAGTTGATTTTGTAAACAAGAGCGCCATGAACGGAACGATCCTCGCGCACACAGACGGCAGCGTGCCGAATCTTATGGTGAAGATCCCGGCGCAGGATGCTTACAGCCTTGGCCAGCTGTTCTACTTCTTCGAGTTTGCCTGCGGCGTCAGCGGCTACATCCTTGGTGTCAACCCGTTTAACCAGCCGGGTGTTGAGAGCTACAAGAAGAACATGTTCGCCCTGCTTGGAAAACCGGGCTATGAGGAGGCAAGAGAGGCGCTTCTCAAGAGATTATAAGTTATAAGGACGAATATTTTATGCGGCTTGTGAGGCGAAGTATGCAGATGGCAGAAAGAGAAAAAACATTCGCAAAAAGTCAGCCGTAGATAGAGATGAAAATAAAAATCAGCCCGATATCCAGGTGTTCTCCAGACAGGAAATACACGATAGGATGTTGGGCTGATTTTTATCTCAGTCGAGAAGACTCCCACCATTTCAGGTGGTGAGTCATAACGAATTAGTCTCAGTGGGAGTCCAATCTCCAACTGAGATAAACGCTCCGCGAGGATGCGCAGTGATTCTGTAAAGAATATGTCAGCTTGCGCTGACCAGAATCACGCGCCAAGTCTCACGGACGTTCGACTTGAATTTGATTGTTCTCCGTCGGCAAGACACTGCCTGCGGAGATCCATCAGGTGATTACCATATTTCCCGGAAGGTTATCCTGCTTTCGTTCCGGTTTTTGCCTGCACGGTGCATGAACCGGAGCTTACTCCTCGATCACCTGAAATTCCAGATAATCAAAATCGATCGATTCAATAAAACTGTCCTTCGTAAACCGCGTCTTATCATGCAGCTGAAAGTCGCGGATATTCGAGTCGAGCCAGATTGGCTGGCTTAAGTCAAATTCATGGCAGATCTCATCCAACGCCTGAAATACCATGGCGGTTCTTGACATGGAATAGTCGTTATTGCAGGAAACCATATCTCGCACAAGATGGTTATCTTTCCATATTTTTCCCCAGATCCGGAACATAAAAACGTCCTCCATTCGATTGCTTTCACGATCATGATTTGAAAAACAGTATAACGGATTTTTTCCAGAAAGTAAAGGCACAACATTTTGCCCAAAATGCCTTGTATCGTCAGAAAAATTGTAGTAATCTATATCTATATGGACATTTTGATGACATACTTGAACCAGAGCCAGGAGGACAAAAGATGGGACAGCCAATTACAGATTATGCTGCTTTTTTTGCCAGCGCAGGACAGGCAGTACAGGAACTGGAAGCTCTGAATACAGAAGTGGAGCAGCTCGAAGCGGACGAGAAAAAGTTAGAGAGTTCCCTTAAGGGAAAACAGCGTTCTGTTACAGAAACCATCAGTCAGACGGTGAAGCAGCGGAAAGAAGAGATCACAAAAAGCTATGACGCGGAACTCGGAAAGGCCCAGGAGCGGCTTAAAAAAGTAAAAGCGAAGCGTGAAAAAGCAAAAAACCAGGGCGTCAAGGAACGGATCGAGGAGGACACCCGGGGACTTGTGCGGGAAAATAAAGAACTGGCGGATCAGATGAAGACCTTATTTAAGGCCAATCATGTTCCGGGCTTCTGCCGGGGAAATTATTACTACGCACTTTACTTTACGAGGACATTTAAGGATTTTCTGGCACTTCTTGTGACGATCCTGATCTGTTTTCTTGCGATTCCCTGCGGCACGTATTTTCTGATCCCGGAGAGACGGACCATGTATCTCGTTGGAATTTATGTGGTGGCGATCCTTATTTTCGGCGGAATCTATGTGACGGTGGGAAATATGACCAAGGTGCGCTACATGGACGTGTTGAAAGAGGGACTTGGCATCCGTGCGAAGATCCGTGCAAATAAAAAAGAGATGAAAGTGATCGCGAAGACGATCCGCCGGGACAAGAACGAGACGATCTACAATCTCCAGAAATTTGATGACGAGATTGCCCAGCTCGATCAGGATGTGGCTGAGATCAACCGGAAAAAGAAAGAAGCGCTGACGACCTTCGATACCGTGACGCGGACGATCATCTCCGACGAGATCACGGCAAACAATAAAGAAGAGATCGGCCGGATGGAGGATGATCTTGCTTCTTTGTCGGAAAAACTCCGCAGTACGCGTACAGCGGCGAAGGAGAAATCGCTGTTTATTACGGATAACTACGAGGTATATATAGGAAAAGGCTATATGACTTCTGAGAAGCTGCAGGCGCTGGCGGATATCGTGAGAAGCGGAGCAGCGTCCAATATAAGTGACGCGATTGCTGTTTATAAGAGCCAGGAAGAGACGGCAAAGTAAAAAACGCTCAGCAAGTCCGACGAAAATACCGATTCGTATAAAAAACGAATGGAAAAGGAAAAGATAACTGTTCAGTAGGTCTGCGCACTTGCTGTGCTGACCGCAAGAGAACATAAGCTGGAAGGCAAAAATCCCATCGGCGCAGCTGATCCGGAATGGATTTTTGCTTGTAACTATAAAGGTACTGGATAGTTGGAGAAAAAGTATATTTTAAAGTGGTGCGAAAAAGACAGGAAGAACGGCATCACAGGGGAGGAAAACAAAAGATGAGAAAGCTTGGAATGAAGATTGCGGTTGCTGCCGCGGTATTCTGCATGGCAATGCCATTTGCCTCATTTGCGGGAACATGGAAATCCGACGCGAACGGAATGTGGTACCAGTTTGATGACGGTTCCTATCCGAAGGGAAGATGGGCATGGATCGATACGGACAATGATGGAATGGCAGAGAGCTTCTATTTTGATGAAAACGGCTATGTCCTGAGAAATACGACAACACCGGACGGCTATCAGGTAAACAGGATCGGTGCCTGGGTCGTTGGCGGCGAGGTAAAGCAGAAAGCCGGTGGGGAGACGAAGAACAGCAGCTCTGGAACTTCCGGAAACAGTAGCGGTGGTTCCAACAGTAACAGCAATTCGAATAATTCCGGTTATTGGAATTATGGCTATAATTATGATCCGGACTGGTATCTGAAAGCTGATTACTTGAGCGAAATAGATAAGGCAGCTTATCACTATTCTTCAAAATATTATAATTGGGATGCTTACAATCCGGATGAAATAGCAAAAGTGAGAGAACAGGTTGACCGAATCGCGGCCAATCCGTGTGATGCGACCGCATCCGCTGAGATGGTCAGTGTGGAGATTCCGGTATGGAGACTGAGAAATGGCCAGAAGGTTGCCGGAACAGCGCATGTGCAGGTGTTAAGCTCCATCGCGAATGATGTAAAGGAGATCTTTACAGAGATCTATAATGGACCGGAGCAGTTCCCGATCGAGAGTGTCGGCGGATACAACTGGAGAAGCAACGGACTTGGAAGCAACCATAGTTCTGGAACTGCCATTGATATCAATCCTGACGCAAACCCGCAGATCGATGTAGACGGTACAACAGTTCTCGTCGGAAATAAATGGGAGCCGGGCGTGAATCCGTATTCCATTGGACGTGACAGTGATGTTGTGAAGGCATTTGGAAAACATGGATGGAACTGGGGAGCCGGATTCAGCAGAGCGGATATGATGCACTTTGATTACTAAGCAAAATAGAGATTTGATGAGAGACTGGGTATTTGAGGGTACCTGGTCTCTTTTTTATGTAACAGGAAATTCCGAGGAATTCCCTGTTACATAAAAAGGCACTAACGTGCCAAAGATGCGCACTCGCGCGAAGATGTAGATTGTCGCAAGTGACCGCGCGAGGCGCGAGAATGTGCCAAGGCACATTCTTTTTTATAATGGGAGATTTTTGAGAAATTCCATATTACATAAAAATATCGTGAAAAGTAACGAACAGAACGGAGAGGGAATAACATGTATAATCTCTGCGTATTCTGCCTATAATGTCTCATAGAAACCAGCCAGGAAACGGAGTGTTTACCATGAGATTCGGGAGGCGGAAGATCACTTATTATGATACGGAAGCGGGATTTGAAGCGGAGAAATTTGCGGCGAGACTTCTGCTTCTTTTGATGAATGAGATGCGGGCATCTGGCCGCCGCCAGGTGGTGTTTTTGTGTATCGGGACGGACCGGTCCACGGGGGACAGCCTGGGGCCGCTCATTGGTTCACGGCTGGAGGCGGAGGAGATCAGCAATGTGGTGGTGATCGGGACACTGGAACATCCGGTCCATGCGGTGAATCTTGACCGGACGCTGGAGCATATCGAGGAACATTATCCGGACGCGATCATCATCGCCGTGGATGCCGCCGTTGGTCGTTGGGATCATGTGGGGCTCGTGACACTGGAAAAAGGACCGCTCCGCCCGGGACTGGGCGTTCGGAAGGAGCTTGCCGCCGTGGGTGACATCTCCATTACCGGGATCGTCGGCGGGGCGGAGAGCGGGGATCCCCTGTTTTTGCAGAGCATCCGCCTGTCCATGGTCATGCGCCTGGCGGACTGCATCAGCCGCAGCATCTGTCTCGGGATGCGGATCATTGGGAGACGTGTCGAAAACTTTTCCAGTCAGGCTGCACCGTTTTGACATGTTTTGCGGGTGTATCATGCTATACTTCGGAAAGAATCCGACGAAGCACGGTTTCGTGGTTCGCGTAAATATAGAGGCGGCCGGTATCTGGACATGCCGGCCGCCTGAAGATAGAACGAGGTGACAGCATGGGAGAATTATACAATCCGTTTCCGAAACTTCCGAAAAATATCCGCCAGATCGGTGACACGGACCAGGTGGTCCGGCTGTATGTGGAGGATTATGTAAATACATATTTAAAGCGCCTGTATCCGGCGGGAAACCAGACGCTGCGGGTGGGACTTCTGCTGGGCAGCACGGAAAATTATGACGGGACGCCGTATATCTTTATCGATGGGGCCATCGAGATGGAGGACGTGGAGGTGTCCGGGGAGAAGATAGAATTCTCGGAGAATGCCTGGAAGAAGGCATACCGGGGAATTGAGGAGTCATTTCCGAAGCGGACGGTCCAGGGATGGTTTATCTGCGGGGCGCCGTCGAGCCAGTTGAGTCCGCTGAATTACTGGAAGCAGCACAACCAGTATTTCAATGGGAAGAACAAGCTTATGTACCTGAATCATGGACTGGAAGGCGAGGAGGCGGTCTATGTCACGTCGGAGGACGGATTTTACCGGTTAAAGGGCCACTGTATCTACTATGAGCGGAATCAGATGATGCAGGATTACATGGTGACGCGGAAAGATGTTCGCCGGGTGGAGTCCGGGTCCCACGAGAAGGTCATTAAGGATTTCCGCCAGCGGATGACGGTTCGGAAAGAACAGGCGGATGCCGGACGGCATATGTCCGGAATCCTGGGGACGGCCTGCGGGGTCCTCACGGTGGCGGTGCTGGCAGGAGGTGTGGTCCTCGTCAACAATTATCACAAGATGCGGCAGATGGAGTCTGTGCTGACTTCTGTGGTGCCTGCGGGGACGGCGAACTGGAGTGATTACCTGGACAAGCTGAATCAGGAGCCGGATTTTGTCATCGAGGAGCGCCCGGGAAATGTGTTCCCGACAGAGGCCAGCGGTGAGACCGGGGAAAGTTATGCGGCGGAGACTATGGAGACGACGGAAGCCGCGACGGATACGGAGGCCGCCAGCGTGGACAATCAGACGCAGAATCATAGTACAGGCAGTACAGATGGGCAGCAGGCGCAGTCCACGCCAGGCAGTTCCGGTGGGCAGACGGGCACAGTGAGCCAGCCGTCAGACACCGCGGCGGCAGCCAGCAATGAGACCGCCGCCGCATCCGGTGCTGTAGAGGAGGCAGTTCCGTCCACCAGCGCCGAGTCTCCGACCCAGCCCCGCGTCGGAATGGGAAAAGAGAGTGAACAGAGCAGCACGGAAAGTTCCAAGAAGGAACCCGTCGATTACGCTGCCGCGTCCGCAAACGGCTACCGGATCTATGAGATCGGTGACGGGGAGACGTTATACGGAATCTGCTGGAAAGAGTATGGAAATTTGAAGCGGCTGTCCGAAATCTGCGAACTGAACCACCTGGACAATGTGGACCATATTGTGGCAGGGCAGAAGCTGGTTCTGCCGTAAATTTCAGACTTTTCTCCTGTTAAAAATGTATCAGAACCTGTAAAAATTTTGAAAAATTATCTTGCAGGTCAAGATTGGTTCCGCCCCGCAAAATGAACTGCAATAAAAACAAAGAATTTAATGCGCATCTCCTGAAAATGGTGTATACTAGCCTATATATGTCCATTTTCAGGAGATTTTTATGAGTGATATGCAATCTATGGACAGAGAGAACAAAAAAAGGCAGCTCAGACAGAATATCGTACAGATGCCGGACAACGGATCGGAAGAACCGATGGATGGTGGCCGGCTTGCCAAATATAGAAGAAAAAAGCGGATCATCGCGGTTGCAGCCGTCTGCTTTATCGCGGCGTTAGGTTTTACCGGCTACCGGTACATGAATGAATATGAGTATACCGGCTACAGCGTCCAGTGGGAGCGGTCCATGCGCTACACAGAAAACTCTGGCGCGGATAAGAAAACACAGGTAGCAGAGACAAGTGCTGCGGCTGACAGCGCAGGGACAGACGGAGCCGGTGAGACTGCTTCGGCAGAAAGCTCCGGCGCTTCCGGGGCGGGAAGCGGAACCCCAGATGAGACGGCGTCCGCGGAAACTTCTGCACCGGCAGAAGCGTCAAAAACGGTCGGCGATAGCAGCTTTGTGAAGTTCGCCATGTTCGGCGACAACGTGATCAAGTATACAAAGGACGGCGCTTCCTATATCGATGCCTCCGGCAAAACGATCTGGACCCAGAGCTATGAGATGAAAACACCGATCATCAACATCAACGGGGACTACGCTGTGATCGCGGACCAGCAGGGAAACGAGATGTACATCTGCAGCAAAGAGGGATGTACCGGAACGGCGAAGACGCAGCTTCCGATCACGAAGGCGGCGGTATCTGCCCGCGGTGTCACGGCGGCAGTCGTTGAGGACAGCACGGCGAGCTACATATTCTACTTCAAGAAGGACGGCGAGTCGCTGGGGATCAACATCAAGATGCTCTTATCCGGAGATGGATATCCGGTGGACATCGCGCTTTCTCCAGACGGAAAACAGATCGTCATGTCCGTTATGTATATGAAAAATGGCGCTCTGAAGAACAAGGTGGCGTTCTACGATTTCTCTGAGATCGGAAAAAATGTCAACAACCGTTTTATCGCCGCTTTTGAAGAAGAATTTGATGACAAGATGGTGGGACGCATCCGCTACTTAAATGATCAGACGGTCTGCGCCTTTTCCGATAAAGGGCTGACCTTTATCTCTGTAAAAAATGTGATCCCGGACACAAATGTCACGTTTGTTCCGGTGGATGAAGAGATCCAGAGTATCTGCTACTCAGATAAATATGCGGCTGTCGTTGTCGACAGTACCTCCGGAAGTCCGTACCGGCTTGATGTATACAACACGGATGGAAAGAAGGTTACAAGCATTGATTTTGACTACGCCTACACAGGCGTCCTCATTGACGGGGACAGGCTTATCCTGTATAATGAGGAATCGTGCAGGGAATACAACCTGGACGGACACGAGAGGTTTAACGGACAGTTTGACTTTTCTGTATCGCTCGTAAGAGCAGGCAAAAATCGTACCAATTCTCTGATTACCGCAGGCAGCGAGGTAATGAAAGAGATTAAATTAAGGTAAATAAATGTAATAGTGAAAACATGTTACAACACTGATAACTGTGAAGAAAATGAACAGTTACCACACCTATGGATTATCAGGAGGAATGAAACAATGAACACAATCGACAATCTGGCGATCAATTCCATCAGAATTTTATCCGCAGATGCGATCCAGAAGGCAAATTCCGGCCATCCGGGACTTCCCCTCGGCAGTGCGCCGATGGCTTATGAGCTCTGGGCACACCACATGAACCACAATCCGGCAAACCCGGAGTGGGCAAACCGTGACCGCTTTATCTTATCCGGCGGACATGGCTCCATGCTGTTGTATTCCCTGCTTCACCTGTTCGGATACGGCCTTACAAAGGAAGACCTTATGAACTTCCGTCAGGTCGGCTCCCTGACTCCGGGACATCCGGAATACGGCCACACCGTAGGCGTTGAGGCTACAACAGGACCGTTAGGCGCAGGTATGGGCATGGCTGTTGGTATGGCAATGGCTGAGAAGCATCTGGCATCCGTATTCAACAAGGAAAGCTACCCGGTTGTCGATCACTTCACATATGTACTCGGCGGCGACGGCTGCATGATGGAGGGAATTTCCTCTGAGGCATTCTCCCTTGCAGGAACACTTGGACTTGGTAAACTTATCGTTCTCTACGATTCCAACCGCATCTCCATCGAGGGAAGCACAGACATCGCATTCCGCGAGAACGTGGAAGAGCGCATGAAAGCATTCGGCTTCCAGACAATTACCGTTGAAGACGGAACAGATATCGATGCCATCGGCGCAGCAATTGAGGTTGCAAAGGCTGATACTGAGCATCCGTCCTTCATCACCATCAAGACTGAGATCGGCTTCGGCTGCCCGGCTAAACAGGGCAAGGCAAGCGCCCACGGCGAGCCGTTAGGTGTTGACAACATCAAAGCAATGAGAGAGACTCTCGGCTGGCAGTATGAGGAGCCGTTCTTTGTACCGGAAGAGGTCTATGAGCATTATTCCCGTCTCGCGGAGGAGAAGGCAGACGTTGAGGCAGCATGGAACGCTATGTTTGCCGCATACTGCGACGAGTACCCGGAGATGGAGAAGCTCTGGGAGCAGTACCACACAGCTCCGGACGCAAAGTCACTGATCGAGAACGAGGCACTCTGGCTCACAAAAGACAAGGCAGAGGCAACACGTTCCCTTTCCGGCAAGATGATCAACATCTTAAAGGACATCATGCCGAACATGATCGGCGGTTCTGCTGACCTTGCTCCGTCCAACAAGACAGCCATGAAGGATGCGGGCGACTTCTCCGCAGAGAACCCGGCAGGCAGAAACCTCCACTTCGGCGTAAGAGAGCTTGCAATGACAGCGATCGGCAACGGTATCATGCTTCACGGCGGTCTCCGCGCTTATGTTGCGACATTCTTCGTGTTCAGTGATTATGTAAAACCGATGGCAAGACTTTCCGCACTGATGGGAGTTCCGCTGACATTTGTTCTGACTCACGACAGCATCGGCGTTGGCGAAGACGGACCGACCCACGAGCCGATCGAGCAGCTCGCTATGTTCCGCGCAATGCCGAACTTCCATGTATTCCGTCCGTGTGACGCGACAGAGACATCCGCAGCATGGCTGTCTGCAGTAACATCTGAGAAGACACCGACAGCGCTTGTCCTTTCCAGACAGAACCTCAATCCGATCCCGGGAAGCAGCAAGGACGCGTTAAAGGGCGGCTATGTGATCGATGACTGCGAGGGAACACCGGACGCAATCCTGATCGCAAGCGGTTCGGAGGTTGATCTTGCGGTTAAGGCGAAAGCAGAGCTTACAGCTGAAGGCAAGAAGATCCGCGTCGTATCCATGCCGTGTATGGATATCTTCGAGGAGCAGAGCGCAGAGTACAAGGAGTCCGTACTTCCGAAGGAAGTCAGAAGAAGAGTTGTCGTTGAGGCACTTTCCGACTTCGGCTGGGGCAAGTATGTCGGCCTCGACGGAGCTTATGTGACCATGAAGAGCTTCGGAGCAAGCGGTCCGGCAGCAAAATTGTTCGAGAAGTTCGGATTTACGGTCGAGAACGTTGTAAATACTGTAAAGACCCTGTTCTAATCAGATAGATGGAAAATGCGGCAGCCCGATGTGAAATGGGCGGCTGTGAAAAATAGGGGCTGGCGCCTGGACTATGGGGCGGCAGCTCCGCAAGGTCGTGTGCTGTCCGGACAGATGGCTGAAAGCCGTTGTTGGACGGATAGCGGAAAATCAGGGAAAAGGGGAGCACACATGAGTTTAAAGTGTATTGGAATCGATATCGGCGGAACAAGCGTGAAGCTCGGTATCTTTGAGGAAGACGGAACTCTCGTAAAGAAGTGGGAGATTCCGACAAGAAAAGAGGAGAACGGAAAGTATATCCTGGGCGATATTGCGGCTTCGATCCGCAGAATGGCAAAGGAAAGCGGTCTGGAGCTCTCTGATTTTTCCGGAGCGGGAATGGGATTCCCTGGACCGGTTCTTCCGAACGGACACTGCGAAGTGTGTGTAAACCTCGGCTGGAAGGCCGGAAATCCACAGCAGGAGCTCAGCAGACTGCTGGATGGTATGGTCGTAAAAAGCGGAAATGACGCGAACGTCGCGGCTCTCGGTGAGATGTGGCAGGGAGGCGGAAAAGGCTACAAAAACCTTGTCATGGTAACTCTGGGAACCGGCGTCGGCGGCGGCATTATCCTGAATGAAAAGATCTGGACCGGCGAACAGGGGGTCGGCGGTGAGATCGGCCATATCCATGTGATGGAAGGTGAGAAAGAAGCGTGCAATTGTGGCGGACACGGCTGCTTAGAGCAGGTGGCTTCCGCGACAGGAATCGCCAGAACCGCAAGAAGAATGCTGGCGGCAGATAACCGCCCGTCCACTCTCAGAAGCTTAAAGAACATCAGCGCGAAGAACGTGTTGGATGCAGCGAAGGCGGGAGATGCGCTTGCACTGGAATCCCTCAATAAGTCCTGCTATTACCTTGGCTGGGCTCTTGCGACGATCTCCATGGTTCTGGATCCACAGGCATTCCTGATCGGCGGCGGTGTATCCAAGGCCGGAACATTCCTGACTGATATTATTAAGAGGTACCACGATGAGTTATCTCCGATGGCAACAAAGAAGGCGGACATCGTTCTTGCGAAGCTTGGAAATGATGCCGGAATCTACGGTGCCGCGAAGCTGATCATCGGATAAAGAAGAGAGAGTCCGGTGACGGACTCCCTTTTTGCTGTGAACGCACATAGCGCATGTATGGGTGAAAAAGAAAAGTGTCCGCCATAAGCGGACACACATTACCTCTAAAAAAGAGGAGACCCCGGTCGCGACAACCGGGGCAATTATGAAAAATCTATGTGCAATTTGTCTAGTTGGTTAAGTCAAACGACTTTTTGTTTATGCAATAAGTATAAAAAACGAATGTGAACAAATTGTGAACGAACTATGAAGTTATTGTAACACATTCTTATTTGTACGTCTGAGAAAAACGCAATAGAAGGAGAAGATCAATGGCAGTTGAAGAACTGAAAAAAACACTTGTCCTGGGACACAGAAATCCTGACACGGATTCCATCTGCTCAGCCATCTGCTATGCTGGTTTCAAGCATCAGCTTACCGGCGAGAATTATGAGCCGTGCCGTGCCGGAAATGTAAACCCGGAGACACAGTATGTGTTGGATTATTTTAAATTAAAGGCCCCGCGCCTCGTGGAGAACGTCAAGACGCAGGTCAAGGACATCGAGATCCGCAAGACAAAAGGTGTGTCCCGTGGAATTTCCTTAAAGAATGCATGGGGACTCATGCAGGAGAACAACGTCGTCACACTTCCGTGTGTGACGGAGGAAGGTCTCCTGGAGGGCGTTATCACGATCGGCGATATCACCAAGTCCTACATGAACTTATATGACAGCAGCATTATCTCAAAAGCGTGCACGAAGTACGCGAACATCCTTGATACTCTGGAAGGAAGTATGGTAGTCGGCGATTCTGAGGCATATTTTGACCGCGGAAAAGTCCTGATCGCGGCCGCAAACCCGGACCTGATGGAGAACTACATCGAGAAACATGACCTGGTCATTCTCGGAAACCGCTATGAGTCCCAGCTTTGCGCCATCGAGATGGAAGCAGGCTGCATTATCGTCTGCGAGGGCGCAGGTGTATCCCTTACGATCCGCAAACTGGCACAGGAGCGCGGCTGTGCAGTCATTACGACACCGTATGACACCTACACAACAGCCCGTCTGATCAACCAGTCCATGCCGATCAGCTACTTTATGACGAAGGAAAACATCATCGAATTCTCTGAGGAAGATTACCTCGACGACATCCGCGAGATCATGGCGAGCAAGAGACACCGCGATTTCCCGATTCTTGATTCTGACGGAAAGTACATCGGCATGATCTCCAGACGTAACCTCTTAGGCGCAAAGGGAAAGAGTATCATCCTTGTGGACCACAACGAGAAGAGCCAGGCCGTAGAGGGCATGGAGAGCGCCGATATCCGCGAGATCATCGACCATCATCGTCTCGGAACTGTTGAGACCATGTCCCCGGTATTCTTCAGAAACCAGCCGCTCGGCTGCACCGCGACCATCATCTACCAGATGTACCAGGAGAACCACATGGAGATCGATAAAACGACCGCCGGTCTCTTATGCAGCGCGATCATCTCCGATACCCTGTTATTCCGTTCCCCGACCTGCACACCGATCGATAAGGCAGCCGGACTTGCGCTCGCGCAGATCGCTGGTCTCGATATCGAGAAGTACGCTATCGACATGTTCGCCGCGGGAAGCAACCTGAAGGGAAAATCCGACGGTGATATTTTCTACCAGGATTTCAAGAGATTCACGGTAGGAAATTCCGTATTCGGAATCGGCCAGATCACTTCCTTAAATGCAGTGGAGCTCAAGGATCTGAGAACAAGAATGTCCGCATATACGGAGAAAGAGAGAGAGCAGCATGAGATCGACATGATGTTCTTCATGCTCACAAACATTCTGACAGAGTCCACAGATCTGATCTGCACCGGACAGGGAGCGGAGCAGCTTGTCGCCAATGCATTCCATGTGAAGGATGAGGATGTGGAGAACGTCAGCGGACAGACCGGAATCGTGAAGCTTCCGGGCGTTGTTTCCAGAAAGAAACAGCTTGCGCCGCAGATCATGATGGCATTACAGTAGTAATTTTTGACGGCAGTTCGGCTGTGGGACCGGCTGGATCAGGAAAAGTCATGACCGGGCTGCCGTATTTATAAGTTGGAAGCAGCGGTTGTTACACATTTGAACGCAGATAAGCATTCCCCCGCTTCAAGTGCGCGGAGCACTAAGCGGTGGGTGAGTGGGATGCTTATGTCAGTGGGAGTTGAAAGCTCCCACTGACAGATCGCGAAGCGACTGCGTTCATGAGCAAGTAGCGAAGCGGATTGCGAATGTCCGCTTTACAGAAAGTACGGATGGCAGACACTGCAGGTGTAAGATGCCGGAAAGGTTGCGATTGAAGAAAGGCAGGATCTGTAAAGATGGGAAAAAGACAGTTTAAACCAGGAAATATGCTGTACCCGGTTCCGGCTGTCCTTGTGACGGTGGCTGACCGGGAAGGAAATTCGAATATTTTTACGGTGGCATGGGCGGGAACCATCTGTACGAATCCGCCGATGCTGTCCATCAGTGTCCGGCCGGAACGACACTCCTACCATATGATGAAGGAAACTGGGGAGTTCGTCGTAAACCTGACGACGGAGTCCATGGCCTGGGCGACAGACTACTGCGGCGTGCGCTCCGGGCGCGACGTGGATAAGTGGAAAGAGACCGGGCTGACCCCGGAGAAGGCGAACGTGGTGGATGTACCGGTGATCAAAGAGAGCCCGGTGAACATCGAGTGCCGTGTTGTGAAAGTGGAAGAGCTGGGAAGCCATCACATGTTTATCGCCGATGTCGTGGCAGTGGATGTGGACGAGGCGTACATGGATGAAAAGGACACCTTCCATCTTTCCATGGCGAAGCCGTTAGCCTATTCCCATGGAAGATATTATGGGATGGGCGAGGAGCTGGGAAGCTTCGGGTACAGCGTGAGAAAGCAGGAAAAGGGTGCGAAGGCTGGCAGGAAAACTTCAAAATCAGCGGAAAAAGCCGGAGGTGCCGGGAAAGTTCGAAAGTCTGCAGACGTGAACGGCGGAAAGAAAGCAACTACCCGGCCGGAACAAACCAGAAAGGCGAATAGTCAGAAATCCGACGGTCCGCGGAATGATAAGAAGGGACAGAAGTAGTCTGCAGAGTGACTGCAGTCATACGGAACAGTTAACCAGAGATAATTACAGCGACAGACAAAAGAGCGAGGCATAAGTTATGAAGAAAAAAAATATTCTGATGATCGGAATGCCGGCGTCCGGAAAGAGCACCATCGGCGTGCTGCTTGCGAAGCGTCTTGGATATTCCTTCGTGGATGTGGATCTTGTGATCCAGGAGAAGACCGGAAAGCTTTTGAAGGAGATCATCGCGGAAGAGGGCGATGACGGTTTCCTGCGTGTCGAGGAGCAGGCAAACCTAGAGCTGGATGTAGAGAAGTCCGTGATCGCGCCGGGCGGTAGTGTGATCTATGAGGCGAAGGCCATGGAACACTACAAAGAGACCGCGACGATCGTGTACCTGAAGCTTCGCTATGAGGATCTGGAATCACGTCTCGGAAACCTTGTGGACCGCGGTGTTGTCTTAAAGGACGGCATGACACTCAGGGATCTCTACAATGAGAGACTTCCGTACTACGAGAAATATGCGGACATCACACTGGATGAGACCGGAAAAGAGTTCGGTGAGCTGGTGGATGAGCTGAGAGCGTATTTTGAGAATTTAGAGAAATAAAATATCCCCGCCGCGTGAGAGAGAGGGGAACGCGGCGGGGAACCCGGGCACGGGGACAGGATTGGAAAGACCCCGGTGCCGGTATTACAAAATTAAGTGAAATAGCATATCAAATATCTTTTCCGATACTCTTCATATATTCTTTGAAATCATCCCCAAATTTCAACTTCATACACTCGAGAACAAGCTTCACGCAGCGATCGTCACCGAGTCTGGCGTTGTTGAAGGTCAGGTCATAGTTGACCGGATTTGTCCAGTAGTTGCCGCCGGTGTAATACTTATAGTAGTCCGCGCGGTACTTGTCCGTTTTCGTGATCAGATGGTGCGCTTCCTCGACAGTAATGTCATCCATGCGTTCCATGACACGGCGCAGGGTATAGCTTCTCGGTGCCTCCACATAAATGCTGACCACGTTGTCATAGTCCTTTAAGATATAATCGGCGCACTTTCCGACGATCACGCAGGATTCCGAAGCGGCAAGCTTCTCGATGATGATCTTCTGGTACTCGAAGAGCCGGTCATCTGAAGTAAATCTCGATAACTCACCGGTCGGTGAATGGCGTTTCGGCAGTGTCTGAAGCTGTTTCGTGATCAGACTGCCGTTTAAGGTCTCGTCGGCCTCTTTAAAGTAATGTTCCGGATAACCGCTGTACTGGGAAGCGAGCGTCAGGATACGGTTGTCGTAGCTGTGGATATTCAGCTCATCTGCCAGCTTGGCGGCGATTGCACGTCCGCCGGAACCGAATCCTCTGGCAACTGTGATAACAAAGTTTTTCATACAAGATCTCCCGTCCTTTCCGTAAATTTAACGCAGATAAAAGCAGAATAAATGTTTGATAAGACCGGTTGAAATATTGCACTCAGTCGAAGTTACAAAATGTGCGGAATTACTGTCAGATGTATACATTTGCAATGATGACAGCAAGAAAAGTCAAGTGGCAGGTTGGGCACAAATCTATTTTGTAAAGTTAAGGGTGATCGTACCGTCCTCGTTGTATACAACAGCATCCTTATCCATGGTGATTGCATCGATGGCGGCAAGATACTCATCTTTTGACTTGAAATATGGTTTTGCTTCCGCGATGACTTTCTTTCCGAGAGCGGCATCGTCCGCAAGAAGTTTTGCGGCGGTGAGCACAAGGCATTCTGCCGGATAGAGACAGCCGAGCTTCTTATCCTGAACATAGTAATCTTTGCCATGACCTGTTCCGATGGAACCGTTTGCGTGCGGGTGAAGGACCGGCATGATGGCGGACACATCGCCCATATCGGTGCTGCCGGTTCCCCAGCCGCCCTCAACGACGCTGTCAGGGCCTGCAACAGTCTCCATAGCCTCTTTCATGACAGCGGCCATATTTTTATCGTTATTTAACGGGAAGTAGCCCGGATGGTCATCAAGCTCCACATTGCAGCCGATGGCGGCGGCGGAAGCGGCGAGAGCCTGATTTACTTTTGTATTGTATTTGCGGATCGCGTCGAAGGAAGCGCCGCGCACATAGGATTCCACCTTCGCTGTCTCCGGGATCGCATTGACGGCGAGACCGGCCTCTGTGATGATCGGGTGGAAGCGGATATGGTCATTGTCTGTGAATGTCTCACGAAGGGCATTGACGGAGTTTAAAGCGCAGGTTGCGGCGTAGAGGGCATTTCTGCCGTTCTCCGGCGAGCCGCCTGCGTGGGCGGAAATCCCTTTGAATGTGATATTTTTTGTGACACAGCCGTTGCATCCGTCGCTGATGGAGAGCGCTTTTCCTTCCGGGAGCTTGCCGGAATGGATCATCATCGCCATATCGACACCGTCAAAGTATCCACGATGGATGAATTCAACTTTTCCGCCGAAATATTTGATGATGCCCTGTTTTCTTAAGCTTTCGCGGTATCCAAGCTCAATAAGCTCCTCAGCCGGAACGGAGATGAAACGGATGGATCCGCAGAGACCGTCGAGAGCGCCTGGCTCCTTTAAGGCAGCGGCAGTTCCGAGAAGAACGGCACACTGGGCATGATGGCCGCAGGCGTGGACGTAATGGGTCTCCGGATCACAGCACGGGTGGTTTGCAACGATCAGGGAGTCCAGCTCGCCGAGGATCGCGATCTTCGGACCCGGCTTTCCGGTGTCGAGATCTGTGTAGAATCCAGGGATGTTGCCGGCTTTTGTAAGTGTGTAGCCAAGCTCCTCAAAATGCTGTTCCATGTAGGCGGAAGTCTTCCACTCGCGGAATCCTGTCTCCGGATGTGCCCAGATATGGTCAGCGGTGTCATAGATCAGTTTTTCGTATTTTTCGACGAGAGAAATTAATTTTTTAGAATCTACCATTGTTTTATTACTCCTTTATAAAAAAGTCAGGTAACTGTTCAGCAGGTCTGCGCATTTACTGCGCTGACCGTAAGAAAACTTAGACTAGAAGGCAAAAATCCTATCGGCACAGCCGATGTGGAATGGATTTTTGCGCGTAACTGTGAGGAATGAACAGTTACAAAGCCAGTTATGAATCTGCCAGGTGCAGAAAAAGCTGAAACGGGTACTTTCCTGCCCGGACAGGTGCTGCGGATGTGAAAGCTTATTCGTACAGGAAACAAGCCACCATATGTCCGTCACCGGTGTCCACGAGCTTCGGAATCTCTTTCTTACAGCGTTCCGTGCAGTGCGGGCAGCGGCCTGCGAGCGGGCAGCCTACCTGATCCCCGATCGGGCTCGGGATATCGCCGGTGAGGGGCAGACGCTCTTTTTTATCAAAGGGGCTTTCCGGCGGGATCGCGGAGAGAAGCGCCTTAGTGTACGGGTGCTTCGGATCTGCGTAGATTCCCTCCGAAGTGTAGAACTCCATGACACGTCCCAGATACATGATCATGATCCGGTCGCTGATGTACTTGATGATGCCGAGGTCATGGGAGATAAAAACATATGTCAGGTTAAACTGCTTCCGCAGGCGGCGGAAGAGGTTGATGACCTGTGCCTGGATCGAAACGTCCAGTGCGGATACCGGCTCGTCGCAGACGATGATCTTCGGCTCCATGGAGAGGGCGCGGGCAATGTTCACACGCTGCCTCTGGCCGCCGGAGAACTCGTGGGGATAGCGCTCCATGTGCTGGATGTCGAGACCGACCTCCTGAAGAGACTCTAACGCTTTCTGGCGGCGTTCCCTTGCGGTGTCACCGATGTGGTGGACCTTCATCGCTTCTTCAATAGAGTAGGAAGCTGTTTTTCTCGGGTCCAGAGAGGAATACGGATCCTGAAAGATCATCTGGATGTCCCTGCGGGCTGCCTCGCGCTCGTAGACCGGCAGATTCCAGAGATCCTTGCCATTGTAGGTGATCGTTCCGGCGGATGGCTTGTGGAGCTTTACAAGACAGCGGCCAAGCGTGGATTTGCCGCATCCGGACTCACCGATGATGCCAAGGGTTTCACCCTCATAAATATCAAAAGAAACATCGCTCAATGCGTGGAGAAGCTTACTCTTTTCCCCTAATTTCTTCCCGCGGATCACGAAATCCTTACTGAGATGATCGACGCTCATGATTACATTTTTTTGCATGTCACATTCACTTCCCCTCGTGTTAATCTGTGCTCGCCGTCCTGTCTGTGGCATGCCACGAAATGTCCGGGAGCAACTTCCTTAAGCGGTGGTACCTGCTGTCTGCAGATCTCCGTCGCGTAAGGACAGCGGTTATAAAAGTTGCAGCAGTGGCCGGTAAGGCGGAGATCCGGCGGTGTGCCCGGGATCGTCTTTAAGTCCTCCTTCGTGGAGCTGCTGAGTTTCGGCATGGAGTCAAGAAGACCCCAGGTGTACGGGTGAAGCGGCTCTTTGTAGAGCGTCTTTGTATCCGCGTATTCTACGGTATTTCCTGCATACATGACCATGACGGTGTCGCACATCTCCCAGACAACGCCAAGGTTGTGGGTGATGAGTAAGATCGCTGTGTTGAGCTTCTTCTGGAGATCCTTTAAAAGCTCAAGAACCTGTGCCTGTACGGTCACATCGAGGGCGGTCGTCGGCTCGTCAGCGATGATGAGCTTCGGATGTCCGCAGACAGCCATGGCGATGATGACACGCTGGCACATACCTCCGGAAAGCTCGTGAGGATAGGCATCCATCCGTTTCTCGGCTTCCGGGATGCCGACAAGCTTCAAGGCTTCAACGGCTTTGTTCCAGGCCTCCTTTTTGCTGACCTTTTCATGCTCTCTGATCATTTCCACCATCTGGTGGCCGATCTTGAATACCGGATCGAGGGAAGTCATCGGGTTCTGGAAGATCATGCAGCACTCATCGCCGCGGAACTTTTCCATCTGTGCCTCAGAGAGATTCCGGATGTCCACACCGTCGAAGATGATGGAGCCATCTACGATCTTTCCGGTCTTTGACGGCATGAGCCGCATCACGGAGGCACTTGTGACGCTCTTTCCGGAACCGGACTCACCGACGATCCCCATGGTCGTGCCCTGACGCAGGCTGAAGCTTACGCCATCGACAGCCTTGGAAACGCCGCTTGCCTGATAGAAATATGTTTTTAATCCATTTACTTTTAAGATTGCATCGTTTTCACTCATAGCCTGCACCTCCTACTGTTTCATTTTCGGATCCATGACATCACGGATACCATCGCCCAACAGGTTGAAACCGATAACAGTCACGAGGATAAACGCGCCTGCGGTTCCCGCAACGTGCGGGGCGGTTGTCAGGCAGTCACGGCCGACACGGAGAATGCTGCCCCAGGAGGCGGTCGGAAGCGCGATGCCGAGTCCTAAGAAGCTTAAGGATGCCTCGGAGATGATAGCGCTTGCGATACGGAGTGTCGCGTAAACGATGATCTGGGATACACAGTTCGGCAAAATATGTAAGAACAGAAGTCTTACCGGGGAAACACCGACAACGCGGCAGGCGTTGCAGTATTCTTCTTCCTTTACGATCAGTACCTGGCCTCTTGTGACACGGGCAAATCCCGGTACGCTTGCGATACCGATGGCCAGAATGACGTTCATGACGCCGTTTCCGAGAACGGTGATCAGGATCATGGCTAACAGGATGAACGGAAAGGAGAACATGCCGTCCATGATCCTCATGAGCACCGCGTCGATCCATCCACCGAAATATCCGGCGGTAAGTCCGATGAGAACGCCGATGATCGCGCCGACGATGGTGGCGCCTACGGCGACGATCATGGAAATACGGGAGCCGTAGATGATACGGGACAGGATATCACGGCCAAGGTCATCCGTGCCGAAGAGATGTCCGGGAGTGCCGATTCCCTTAAAGGGCAGGACCGGGTTGATCGCGTTCGGGTCATATGGCGCGATGAGCGGGGCAAATACGGCGATGACTACCATAAAAGCCACGATGAAGAAGCCAACGAGGGCTGTTTTGTTTCTCGCTAATTTATGCCAGGCATTGTTCGCGTTCCGCTCTTTTACGAGCATTGCGATATTGGCATCCATTCCAAGCGCCTCACCGGAAACAACGGAGGACGCAGCAGCAGGTTTTTTCTTTTTTGATAATGTCATAACTCATCACCCCTTTTCCAGTTTAACTTTCGGATTCAGAATCGCGTAGGCGATATCGACCAGCATGTTGCAGAAGACGAACATGATCGCGGAGAACAGGACCGCACCCTGGATCAGGGAATAATCGCGGTTGTTGATCGCGGTGTTGATCATGGTTCCCATGCCCGGCCAGGAGAAGATTCCCTCGGTGATGATGGCACCGGTGAAGGTTCCGGCGATCTGCAGACCTAAAACTGTGATGAGCGGCGGGAGAGCATTCTTTAATCCGTGGATCAGGATGACTTTGAGTTTTTTGATTCCACGGGCTCTGAGACATCGGATGTAGTCGCTGCTCATGATATCGATCATGCTGGAACGCATGGTTCTCGCAAAGGTTGCCATCGGGATCGTCGCGAGACAGAAGCCGGGAAGGATCATGTGGCTCACAACATCGCCGAAGCCTTTGGAGAGATCGCCCATACCCATAACAGGCAGAAGATTCATTTTAACGGAAAACTGAAGAACCAGCATGAGCGCCAGCCAGAAGATCGGCATGGACACACCTATGAGCGTGATGACCATGACAATGTAATCGAAGATCGTATTCTGCTTTAATGCAGCGATGATACCAACGCTGGTTCCGATGATGAAAGCGAAGAGAAGTGCTGTCAGCGTCAGGGTTAATGTGTTCGGAATTCTGGAAGTGATGAGTGGAAGAACGTCCTGACGGTAGCTGTAGGAGTAACCAAAGTCACCGTGGACAAGTCCGCCAAGATAGAGGGCGTACTGCTCAGGGAGTGATTTGTCGAGGTTCATCTCGGCTCTCATAGCTTCGATGTCCTCCGCATTTGCCTCGATACCTAAGATCGCCACTGCCGGATCGCCCGGAAGCATTCGTGTGAGGCAGAAGGTAAGTGTGACGACGACCAGAAGTGTGGGAATCGTCTGCAATAATCGTTTTATGATGATCTTTCCCATATAAATCCAATCCTTTCATAGCTGTCCTGTTCTCTTCACCGGGAAGAATGTGAAGAGAATGGAACAGTTAAATCTCTGTGAGTGTACAGAAAAAGGGAAACAAACTTAGGATTTGCCTCCCCCTTTCTATGTGTGGAATCCAGCTGCTTTGTGTCTTTAGCACTCACGCAGCGACCGCCGGTTTTCGTAATCCGGGCTATCACCCTGCTTACTCAAACCGGTTTGGTCGTCAAATTCTATTTTTCAACCCAGATATTGTTGAATGGTGTTGCGACTAACATCTGATTATCGGCACGGAGAACTGCGTTATGTACCTTCGGGGATACGGCCCAGTTCCGGCACTCGTATGCGTAGTAGATACCGGTGTATTCGTTCATAACCTTCTCAATGACTTTCTTATAGGACTCCGCGCGCTTTGCGTTGTCTGTGGAGCCAAAGCCTTCATTTAAGAGCTCATCCAGTTCCGCATCGTTGTAGCCGCCTGCGTTGGAGGAGGCGTGAAGTGTCTGGGAGCTGAAGAACTTTCCAAGGAAACCGTAAGGATCCGGATCGCTGTTCCAGCTTACTCCGTAGCTGTTTACAACATCGGACTGCCAGGAATCAACGACCGCTGCGGACCAGTCGGCCATGGTGGAAGACTTGATATCAAGTGTTACACCGATCTGGCTCCAGTAGTACTGTAACATCTGTGCCATCTTCTCGCGATAGGTAGTGGAACCAATGTAAAGGCTCATGGTAAAGCCATCCGGGTAGCCTGCTTCTGCGAGGAGCTTCTTTGCACCTTCCGGATCGTAGGACGGTACAAGATCATTGTATGCCGTGTCATAAGCGAAGGAGTATACCGGAAGCGGCTGATAAGCTCTTGTGCCTTCGCCGTACTGATAGATACCGGCTACCATGGAGTCGATATCGACAGCCATTGTGAGTGCTTTTCTGACATCAGCGTTTGCGGTCGGTCCGTTCTGCATATTGAAGCGGACAAAGGTGACAGCGGAACTCGGTGCCTGAAGTAAGAGGTCCGCATCCTGCGCACGCTTGATGGCTTCGCCCTGAAGATACATCGCGATGTCGACCTCACCGGTCTGGACTGCGTTGATCGCCTGATTGGAATCGGAGATGATTCGGAACTCGATGCCGTCTACGTTCGGCTCTGTGCCCCAGTAATTCTCATTTTTCTTTAATGTGACTTTTTCATCGGTTACGATCTCTTCCAGTGTGAAAGCACCTGTGCCGACGATGTGGGAACCGAAGTCTTCTCCCCAGCCTTCAACTTCCTCTTTCGGGAGGATTGCGTTTCCGATACCGGCTAACTGAGAGATAAACGGTCCTGCAACAGATTTCATATGGATAACGACCTGTGTCGGGCTTGCAGCTTCGCAGTAATCGAAGAAATCACGGCAGATACGATCTGTGGTACTCTCTTCCTTGCTTCGTTCAAGAGAGTATACAACATCATCCGCGGTCATCTTTCTTCCGTCCTGGAATTTACCTTTCTGGAAGTATACATCATCACGGAGGTTGATGGTGTAGGTCAGGCCGTCATCACTGACAGTGTAATCAGTTGCCAGACTCGGAATCACCTCTTTGTAATCCTTATCCCAGACAAACAGGGTATCGAGAACATTGTACATAATGTGGTTTTCGTACATGGTTGAGTAGGCTTTTGGATCAAGAGTGCGTGGGGATGAAGGCATTGACACAACAAGCGTTCCGCCTTTTACTGCTTCGCCGTCACTTGAGCCGACCGCGATACCTCCGCCGAGTGTCTGATCCGTGGACTTTGCGTCCGGGGATACCGCATTGGAGGAAGCCGCTGCTGTTTCAGCGGTGGAACCGGCTGCTGTTGTGGAGGATGTCTGGGAACCGCCGCATCCTGCCAGGGAAGATGCTGCCATAACGGCTGCAGCTGCGAGTGCAATAAGTCGTCTCTTCTTCATAAATGAATCTCTCCTCTCTCTTTTCTTTTACGAACGATCCGGGTGGGGAATCTCCGGTGCCGGTGGGTATCCGGCAGTCGCTTCCGGAGAACCGGAGGAACTGCTCAATAATCTTACAGTGAAGTCCGGGTAAAAAAGAAAGGCGCACTTTTGTCAGAAGTTATCGCCTTTGATAGTTGGAATGGATCGTTAATAAAATTATGTGCTTAAGAATAAAACCATAACTTAAAAAAGTCAAGTATTTTTTAAATTCACTTTACTTAATTCGGCACAATAATCAAAAAATAAGAATTATGTAACTTTTGTTTCTACAAAATGGAAAAAACTGTCAACAAAGAGATGATAGATCTGATCTTGGAAAGTCTTTCAGGAGCCGATTTTTGTTCGAACCGGATATGATTGGAAAAAATAGTGACTGGATATAGGAATTTTTAATAGCAAATATTCTGAAAATAAAATTGACATATGGAAAGAAGTGTGCTAATCTTTAATCCATAAAAATTAAAAACAAAAAGTCGATGAGCAAAGAGAGTACATTCGGAATGAAATCACAGAGAGCTGTCGGTGGTGGAAGACAGTATGGAATTCCCTATGGAATGGGTTTGTGAGACGCCAGGTGAAAGAGATTCGAGTAGCTGCGGCCGTGATTCCTGCGTTAAAGGATAAGAGTATCGAAAGAGATTTCCGTACTCTGAAATGAGACAGATTGGTGGCAGATATTCCGATGTGGGATAGCTGCTATTTTTGTTTGAAAGTGTTGTCAGGCTGGATAGACATTTGACAACCAAGCCTACATGAGTAAGTAGGGCGATAGCCCGGATTACGAATGGAGGCGGCAACTGTGGGAGTGCCGTAGGCACGGAGCAGTTGGCTTTCGAGGAAGACTGATCTGTGAAATCGGGTGGCACCACGAACAATTTCGTCCCGGCATAGTGAAAACTATGTCCGGGACTTTTTTTATGTAACTGGAAATTCCGAGGAATTCCCTGTTACGTAAAAAGGCATTAACGTGCCAAAGATGCGCACTCGCGCGAAGATGTAGATTGTCGCAAGCGACCGCGCGAGGCGCGAGAATGTGCCAAGGCACATTCGTTTTTACTTATTTTCAACGTGCTGCTTTACCCCTTACTGATTCCCGCAAGAGGCAGTCGACAAAAACGAGGAGGAAATGATGCTTTCCTCCATCGACCGCTACACGAAAAGCGGCTGGTTTCAAAAGCGGGCGGCCGACAAAAAGGCGATGGACATGATCGAGGCATTAAAGATCAAATGCGTTGGTGTGAGCCAGCCGGCAAAGGAGCTGTCTGGCGGAAATCAGCAGAAAGTCATTTTCGCGAAGGCACTCCTTACGGAGCCGTCGATCTGGCTTTGTGATGAGCCGACTCAGGCGGTGGATGTGGCAACACGACAGGAGATCCACAGGCTTCTGAAGGAAGAGGCAAAAAAGGGCAAAGCCGTCCTTTATGTGTCATCCGATCTCACGGAACTTTTAGAGGTTGCCGATGAGGTTGCTGTCATGGCATGCGGAAGAGTACGAAAGACATTTGAGAATAAAGACCTGAAACCGACGGACGTGCTGGCGTGCTGTTATGAGGCGGGGAGGGAGGAAAACGACAGATGAGAGGAAAAGCATTAAAGAATTACGGAACGGTGGCGGCGTTAGTCATCATCATCGGAATTTTCGGACTCCTTAGACCTGCGTCGTTTTTTACACTGAAAAACTTCCTTAATATAACACGCCAGGCAGCGCCTCTCGCAATGGTGGCGCTGGGAGCGACCTTCGTTATGACCGTCAACGAGTTCGACCTTTCCATCGGAAACATCGTGAGTCTCGGCGGCGTGGTTGCGGCACTTTTATCGATCCAGGGTGTTCCGATCCCGGTCTGCTTTCTGGCCGCGGTAGTGGCCGGTCTGATCGTCGGCTGCGTGAACGGAGTGATCGTAGCAAAGTTCGGGATCCTTTCCTTTATTACAACACTTGGCATGGGAACCGTACTGGACGGCGTGATTTACGGACTTACCGGAGGCACGACTGTATTTAACGGGATTCCGAAGGCGTTTACGATCCCCGGGATCTTAAAAATCGCGGGCATCCCGTTTATCACCATCGTGGCGGCAATGCTTTATATCGTATTCCACATGTTTATGAATCATATGTCAGCCGGAAGAAAGCTTTATGCCATCGGAGGAAGTAAAGAGGCGGCAGAGACGGCAGGAATCCGGATCTTCCGTTACCGAATTCTCGCTTTTGCGCTCAGCGCGGCAATGGCAGGTCTTGCAGGCGCTCTCGTGGCATCTCGTGTAGGTTCCGCGAATACCACAGCGGGGCAGGGATATTTCTTACAGTCCTACGCGGCGGTATTTATCGGATGCACCGTCTCAAAGAGCGGTGTTCCCTGTGTGATCGGAACCTTAGTCGGAACCATCATTCTGGCGGTTCTGGCGAACGGACTTACGATCCTTCAGATGCCGAGCTTCATGCAGAACATTATCACCGGCGGGATCATCATTCTCGCAGTTGTGCTCCAAAAACTCGGCGCGGGTCATGGTTCACGGTAGGGATTTTTGGTACCGAGAATACCGTAAAATAACATTGAGAGAGCGGATTTTACCAATTTAGGATGCGAAGGATTGGCAAAATCCCCAGTACTGTGTAACGGTACAGAACGGGGAGGGAATAGATGTTAGCAGCAACCTTTGATATCGGAACGACAGCCGTCAAGGCAGTGGTCGTGAACGAAAATGGAGAGCCCGTCTCTACCGGAAGCTCCGTGATCCACACCATCGAAACGGGAAACTTCAAGGAACAGGATCCGGATGAGTGGTACGGGGCATTCTGCAGCCTGTCGAAAGAAATGCTTGAGATCATACCGGCAGCAGAGATTGGGGCCATCATCTTCTCCGGACAGATGCAGGATGTGATCTCGGTTGGGACAGAAGGAAAAGCACTCCGGAATGCGATCCTTTATTCCGACGGTCGGGCGGACGAGCAGGCACGGGTGATCATAAGAGAGGCGGCAAGGCGGAATGTAGTACCTCTTGGGGACGCGTATATCGCGGAGATCACGGGAAACCATTTTGACGGATCGATGCCGTTGGCGAAGATCTTGTGGCTGAAGGAAAATGAGCCGGATATCTATGCAAGAACCGCCTGTTTCCTGATCAGCTCAAAGGACTATATAATAGGTAGACTTACCAGTGTGTTCGCCGGAGACATGACCGCCTGCTCCACGGCGGGGGCCATGGATCTGGACAAGAAGATCTGGTCGGAGGAGCTGATTGGAGCGGCAGGAGTCGATATTAAGAAGTTCCCAAAACTTTTTTACGGCCATGAGTGTGTCGGCACGGTCACGGAGACCGGGGCGACGGAGAGTGGTTATCCGGTAGGAACAAAGGTCTATGCCGGAACCGGGGATGCGGGAGCGACGACACTTGCCAGCGGCATCTTGGCACCGGGGGAGTACAACATCAACCTCGGAACCTCCGGCTGGGTGGCAGCCGTATCCAACCAAAGGATGGAGAGTGAAGGCGGCGGATTCAATCTGGCGGCGATGCAGAAGGACCTGCTCATCAATGTAGTCCCGTTCCTAAACGGCGGAAACGTCCACCGGCTGATCGCGAAGATCCTGTCCAGGGATCCCGACGGGGCACCGGATTTCGGGTATATCTCAGAGATTCTTGAGAAAGCGGAACCCGGAAGTCACGGACTGTTCTTCCTGCCCTATGTGACAGGTGAGAGATTCCCGATCATGGACAGCAGCGTCCGGGGAAGCTTTCTGGGGTTATCTCAAGAGACCACGGCGGCAGATATGGCACAGAGTGTCCTCGAGGGAGTGGCATTTTCCATCCGTCAGGGACTGGAACTGTTCGACCATCCGGCGTCAAAGATCACGCTGATCGGAGGCGGAGCGAGGGAACGGCGATGGTGCCGGATCTTATGCAATGTCATGGGACAGAAAATCTTTGTATACAAGGATCCGGACCTTTTACCGGCACTGGCCATCGCCTCGGCGGTGTTCGTGGCGGAGGGCGTGATCCCGGATTACAAGTCCTTTATCGAGACACTGGAGAACCAGGGACACTGTGATACGGTGGAGCCGGATCTGGAAGTTTCGGAGAAGTATCACGGGATCTATCAGAAATATAAGAACATTTATCCGCTGGTAAGAGAGTTTTACAGCAGATAAAGGTCAGTCGGTAGCCATGATTTTTTTAAACCTGTGGTCTGCAAAAATAGAAAATATGGTAACGGTTAAGTAACATTTCCGCTGCTACAAAATCACGATTTCGATAACTGTCTGGCGGAGATTTGAAAAATCACTCCGGAAATATGGGTATGGACAGTTACAGACAATAAACCAGTTTACACGAGGAGGAAAAATATATGTCAAAAGGCAGATTTGGCGCGCATGGCGGTCAGTACATTCCTGAGACGCTTATGAACGCAGTACTGGAACTCGAAGAGGCATACAACCACTACAAGAATGACCCGGAATTCCAGAAAGAACTCACAATGCTTTTAAATGAATACGCGGGCAGACCGTCAAGGCTCTACTACGCGGAGCACATGACAAAGGATCTCGGCGGAGCGAAGATCTACTTAAAGAGAGAAGATTTGAATCACACCGGTGCCCACAAGATCAACAACGTGCTCGGTCAGGTGCTTCTCGCGAAGAAGATGGGAAAGACCCGTGTCATCGCTGAGACAGGCGCAGGCCAGCACGGTGTAGCGACAGCGACGGCGGCAGCGCTCTTCGGCATGGAATGCGAGATCTACATGGGCGAGGAGGACACAAAACGTCAGGCATTAAATGTTTACAAAATGCGCCTTCTCGGAGCAAAGGTGCATGCGGTGACAACCGGAACAGGAACCCTCAAAGATGCTGTTTCGGAGGCAATGAGAGAGTGGACGAACCGGATCGAGGACACCCACTATGTTCTCGGCTCCTGTATGGGACCACATCCGTTCCCGACTATCGTCCGTGACTTCCAGGCGGTTATCTCCAAGGAGATCAAGGAGCAGATGTTAGAGAAAGAGGGACGTCTTCCGGATGCAGTTCTTGCCTGTGTTGGCGGCGGATCCAATGCCATCGGCGCATTCTACAACTTTATTGAAGATAAAGACGTTCAGCTCATCGGCTGTGAGGCAGCAGGACGCGGTGTGAACACGGCAGAGACAGCGGCGACCATCGCCACAGGACGTCTCGGAATCTTCCACGGCATGAAATCTTACTTCTGCCAGGATGAGTACGGCCAAATTGCCCCGGTATATTCCATCTCTGCAGGCCTTGATTACCCGGGAATCGGACCGGAACATGCGAACCTTTACGATACCGGACGGGCCCAGTATGTGGCGATCACTGACGACGAGGCAGTCGATGCGTTCGAGTATCTCTCCAGAATCGAGGGAATCATCCCGGCGATCGAGAGCGCCCATGCCATCGCATACGCAATGAAGCTCGCACCGACGATGGGAAAGGATAAGATCATTGTTGTCAATGTTTCCGGAAGAGGAGACAAGGACTGTGCAGCAATCGCAAGATACAGAGGGGAGGATATTCATGAGTAAGATCGCAAACGCCTTCAAAGGCGGAAATGGAAAGGCATTTATCCCGTTTATCACCTGCGGTGACCCGTCCTTAGAGGTCACGGAGCAGCTTGTATACGCAATGGAGGAGGCAGGCGCAAACCTCATCGAGCTTGGTATCCCGTTCTCCGATCCGACGGCAGAGGGACCGGTGATCCAGGCGGCAAATATCCGCGCCCTGTCCGGCGGCGTGACCACCGACAAAATTTTTGCAATGGTTGAAAAAATCCGGAAAAACACACAAATTCCGATGGTTTTCATGACCTATGCGAATGTTGTCTTCTCCTACGGAACTGAGCGCTTCATCAAGAAGGCGTCTGAGCTTGGCATGGACGGACTGATCCTGCCGGATGTGCCGTATGAGGAGAAAGAAGAGTTTGATTCGGTATGCAAAAAGTATGATATGGATCTGATCTCCCTCATTGCCCCGACCTCCCATGAGAGAATCAGCATGATCGCGAAAGAGGCGTCCGGCTTTGTATACTGCGTATCCTCTCTTGGCGTTACCGGAACGAGAAGCGAGATCACAACGGATATCGGCGCGATGGCGAAGCTTGTGAAAAAGGCGAAAGATATCCCGTGCGCGGTTGGCTTCGGAATCTCCACCCCGGAGCAGGCAAAGAAGATGGCAGGTCTCTCCGACGGCGCTATCGTTGGTTCCGCGATCGTGAAGCTCTGCGGAACGTATGGAAAAGATGCGGTTCCGTATGTGAAAGAGTATGTGAAGTCCATGTGTGACGCGGTGCATGGGATCTAAGAAGCGGCTGGGAAACGCTCCGCGAGGATGCGCAGTGATTTTGATAGGAATAAGTCAGCTTCGCTGACCAGAATCACGCGCCAAGTTTCACGGTCGTTCGACTTAAATGAGAAGAATGTTGTCAAAATGGTAATTGGGAACATGCACTTCACATGCACTTTTGCGAGGTAAAGTGTTTGCGTTGTACCGTACTTTGTGCTAAAATTAAATAACGAACTGTCAATTCTGCGGTGCAGGGACTCCTTTGCACCGCAGTTGTTTGTGTTACTTGCGCAAAGATGTAGGTTGTCGCAAGCAACCGCGCGAGACGCACGAATGTGCCAAGGCACGTTCCTTTTTGAAAAGGAGAAGGATGTATGCCAGTAGGAATTATCATCAATGCCCTGTCCGTCGCCATCGGTGGTGTGGTCGGGGCTTTATTTGGGCATAAGCTGCCCACAAGGATCAATTCAGAGCTCACGAAGATCTTCGGCGTCTGCTCCATGGGAATGGGCGTGAGCTCCATCGGTCTTATGAAAAATATGCCCGCCGTTATCTTTGCGGTGATCATTGGGACCGCGTTTGGGCTGGCGGTGAATCTCGGCGGGATCATCAACAGCGGCGCGGCGTGCATGGAGAAGCCGGTCGGAAAGATCTTCCCGAATAAGAATGCGTCCATGTCCAGAGAAGAGTATATGACGATGCTCGTGACGATCATCGTGCTGTTCTGTGCCAGCGGAACAGGAATCTATGGATCTCTGGATTCCGGAATGAGCGGTGATCACACGATTCTGATCTCCAAGTCCATTCTGGACTTCTTTACTGCGATGATTTTTGGAGGAACCCTGGGAATGGTGGTCGCGGCTGTTGCAATCCCGCAGTGCGTGATCTTTCTCGCAATCTTCGCTGCGGCGAAGTTCATCTTTCCGCTTACCACACCGGATATGATCGCGGACTTCAAGGCCTGCGGTGGTTTTCTTCTTCTGGCCACAGGTTTCCGCATCGCAAAGATCCACAACTTCCCGGTCGCTGATATGATCCCCGCCATGGTGCTTGTCATGCCGGTGAGCTGGTTCTGGGGGAATGTGGTGGTGCCGATGCTGTAAGAGTACAGGCGGACGAGAAAAGCACATAATATGAAAATAAAAAATCCCTGAGTATGCAGATCAATGTGATGTGCGTATTCAGGGATTTTTGCAGTCATGCATTCGGAAGAAGCTGTCAGCGGCAGGTACTGATATTATCGGTCAATACCTGTGCGGACAATACCATAATCATAATGAGAGCCGGTTTATGCGTTCTGGTAGTGTTTGCGGGACTGCTGTCTCATCAGGCAGACCAGTGTCACGACTGTGACGCCAAAGCAGTCGATCAGCACGTCCGTAAACCGCCCTGCACGGCCAGGGACGAAGAGCTGGTGGAATTCGTCGGTGCAGGCGTAGAGGAAGACGATGGCGAGAGCGGTGAGAAGACGGCGTTTCACGTTGGAGGTCCGATACGTAAAGTGCAGTCCAAAACGGACGGTGCAGTAAAATACCAGATATTCAGTCATATGAGCGGCTTTTCGGACGGGGAAGCTCATAAGTTCGATGAGGTCGGCGTACTGCGCCGGATTTCCGTGGAAAAAGCCGAGCTTTGTGCCGAGTAAAAGAATTAAGCGGCTTACGGTGTCGCTCATCTCCGTGGACTCCGCCGCCGGCTGGGCGGAGAACCAGCAGATGGCGGCTGCGACGAAGAGCGCTGGGAGCCAGGAAAGCAGCTTTGCGGCAGTAGGATATTCTTTTTTATCATTCATATTTCCTTTTTTAGATACACTTGAATTGCCCATATCTTAAAAACTCCTAAAAATCTGTAGAAATCTATTATTTTATAATCATGAAAAATCCACTGAAGTAATCTCAAAAGATGGTCTTTTTAACTGGGGCAGTGTATTGAAAAGCAGAGGGTAGATACCGCATGCATTACAGCGAAATCTCTCCCTTCGCCCGCGCTCTCCGGTCGCGGATGGAATGGATCACCGGAACCATGAAAATTGCCACAATTCCACCTGCAAATCCATTATTATATAAATTCATGCCTCCATACACAATTCCAACATTCAAGGCGACGGAAGAGTGCAGGAATCCGGCGAGAAGTCCCATGAGAACTCCGAATTCCCCCGCAATCGGCGCCAGTGTCGTTGAGAATAAAAGTGCCAGCATCGGTGACGGGGAGTTAATGGTCCAGCGTTTTGTGAAGCTCGCGAAGAGGACGCCAAACATGATCGGGGCGATGTTCCGGATATGTTTTCCAGTGGCGGAAAATCCTACGATCGTGAAGATTCCGCCGATAGTCGGTCCGTTTAACTCGCCGCCGACGCCGAGAATAAAGACCGTTGCAAATAAACCGTTGACTGCCATATTGAGGATCGTTGCTGCGCCCCCGTTATCCCGGAGATAATCGGTTCCGCCGATTCCGGAGCAGGATAAGATCTTTCTGTAGGATTCACCGACTTCCTTTCCGCCGAAGAGGAATGCCGCAATGATCATGGCGGCAAACAGCCCGCAGAGGATCGCAAACAGCAACTGGTTATTGCCCTCGGACCAGATCAGGCGGGACTCAGTGCTGATGCCGAAGGACTTCAGCACGGAGACCACGACGGTGGCGATGATTCCGGCGGAAAATCCGACATTGTAGAGAGAGTAACCTTTGTGGGCGTAGTGAACATGCGTGGACAGCGGTGGCAGTACGAAGCCGATCATGAGTCCCACCGCGAGACTTGTGATGAGGCGGATCGCATAAGGAAGATGCGAAATGTACATGATCTGCGTGATGATCGGGGACAGGCTGGTGCCGTAAAAACCGATGTAAACGTAACGGGACAGGTGTGTTTTATGGTAGTGGGAGTAGAGGTACACACCAAACAGGATCGCCCAGATATTTAAGAGGTTCTTTCCGAACAGGGAGAAGCCGAACATCAGGCAGCTGGATGTGATCGTATGTCCGTCCATCTCCATATCAAGGAAATAGATGGTCCAGATACATAAAAGCATCAGCAGTCCGGCGTTGATAAAGGAAGTTCCGATGCCGCCGACCAGGAAGTAGTCCGTGATCAGGAAGTCCGGCTCCTTGATCAATGTCCAGAGTCCCGGAAGGATTTCCGTGATGGGCTGTAAAAACAGTCCCACGATCATGAAATAGAGTGGGATCAGGGACAGAAGGCGGAATTTCTGGAGTCTTGTGATGGGGTGGGAATTTGTCATGTACGTGTCCTTTCTAAAGATAAAATTACAAGTGAAAAACCATTGAGAATGGGCTTCGTGACAGGCTTTTGCAGTGCAGCATCCGTAAATTCTGTGCCACGGTTCGGAAAATTGGGGTATCCGACGGGCATGGCAGAATGCGCACATGGATTAGTATACCGTAAAATCGCAGGAATAGAAAGTATTTCTGTGAGAAAGAGAATTTATTGATTTCGGATATATGCTGACAGGGTTGCTTGCAGCCTCAATAAATAATAGAGATGATTATGTAATAACTCAAAACGCAATTTGAAATAAAAAAGAGATCCAGGCATAGAATGCGTTGGATCTCTTTTGCTCCACCGAAAAATGTCAGTGCGAAAAGTTTCTGAGTATCGAAATTACTGAATGAACAGTGTATTTACATCAAGCTCATTCTCAATCATGCCGGACTCATACATGAAATCGGCTGTATTCTGGAAACCTTCTTTGTCGGCGTCAGTGATCTCTGTGGAGAAGTCATAGAAACCGTACATTTCCTTTACCGCGTCAACATCAAGGTCAAGTGCTGCGGCAACAGTCTCCATGGTTGCCTCCTGGTTATCAGCCATGTAGGATGCGATCTCTTCCTGTGCAGCGTTTAATTTTTTAATGACATCCGGATGCTCATCGTAGAACTTCAGGGTCGTTGCAACTGCGATCAGTGCGCTGATCAGGCCCTCGCCGTCTGCAACAAGGTGGTAGCCCTGCTGTTCTGCGTTGTAAGCAGTTGCGCCTGCGAGCAGGGCAACGTCAACGCTGCCGCCATCAAGACCTGCCTTTGCGTCCGGGATGGTCATGTTTACATAGTTTACATCGTCAAGAGTCATGCCTGCCTGAGCAAGGTAGGAGACAAGGAGTTCATGAAGGTTGGTACCGGTTGGTCCTGCAATCGTCTTGCCTTTTAAACTCTCCGGAGTTGTCAGAGTCTCATCCTTGGAGTACATGCAGAATGCCTTCGGGGAACGGCTGTACATGTTTAATACCTTGATGTCAGCACCGTTTGCAGCGGACAGGATCACGGATGTTGCACCTACTGCGTAGAGAACCTGAACGTCGCCGGAAGCCAGAGCCTGTGTCTGGTCAGCGCCGGAAGTAAGCTCTGCGTACTCAACCGGAACGCCGAGCTCTTTTTCGAAGATTCCCTGGTCCTTTTCGATGATGGTCGGTACATTTAACGGAGATGTTACATAGGTAACTGTGAGTTTATCGATGGATGTCTCAGCGTCAGCTGTAGCCTCGGCAGAAGTTTCAGCCTCAGCGGAAGTCTCAGCGGTTGTCTCGGCAGCAGAAGCAGCCGCAGTCTCTTTGCCTGCAGATCCGGAGCAGCCTGCAAGGGAAAATGTCATGCATGCCGCGAGTCCTAATGCGATCAGTTTTTTCATTTTGTTTTGTCCTCCTCATGTAAGTTGAAAAAATAAGTGTATGATACGCCTAAGTTAATAGGCAGATATCCGAACTTAATAAAATGATGGGAATCCCTTAAATAAGGAAACCAGCTAATAAAATTTTTTTTGGGACAGCTCATAACATTATGTTTATGCTTTGAATGTAATATCTGCTGGAAATAGCGTAAGAATAATATCATAAAAATCAGAATATCTTGAATTACACATAAAATATATTTAATTTATAAAATTCAGATTCTCAATGATATCCCTCTTGAGTGCAATAAACTCCTCATTCAGCAGATTTCTTTCCCCGGATGGCGTCTTCACCGGATAAACATGCTTCACAAGCCCCTTTTCAAGCATCACGATCTGGTCACCGAGGATCAGTGCTTCATCGATGCTGTGGGTCACGAACATGATGCTGGAACGTTCCTTCTGCTGAACGCGGAGAAGTTCCCTCTGCATCTGTTCCCTCGTGAAATAGTCGAGAGCTGCGAATGGCTCATCCATCAGGATAAAGGTTGGCTCGTAGGCCAGTGCCCTGGCGATGGCCGCGCGCTGTTGCATGCCGCCGGAAAGCTGTGATGGGTATGCCTTTTCAAAGCCGGACAGGTTCACCGTGGAGACGATGTCCTGAATCTTCTCCTGATCGACCTGATTTTTCTTCAAACCGAAAATAATATTGTTCCAGACATTGAGCCATGGCATGAGCCGCGGTTCCTGGAACACAAAGGCGGTCTTGTGGGCGCCGCCCCAGAGAACCTCACCGCTGTCGGCGGATTCCAGACCGCCGGTGAGCCGCAGCAGAGTCGTTTTTCCGCAGCCGCTCTGACCTAAGATCACGGTGATCTTTCCTTCCGGGATCTCGAGATCGACGCCGTTTAAGACAGGAAACATCCGGCCGTCAACCTGATATGTTTTATGAATGTCTTTTAATCTAATTCCAGCCATTTTCACCGGCTCCTTTCAGAAAGATGCTGATGAGAAGACCGAAGATCCGGTCTGTCAGATAACCTGCGATGCCGATGGCGAAGATGCCGACGATGACCTTGTCGGTCCGGGACATCTGCTGGGCAAACAGGATCATGTGCCCCAGACCGGTGGACGCTGCGACCATCTCCGCACCGATGATAGCGCGCCAGCTGTAGCCCAGACCGATGCGCATTCCTACGAGAATGTCCGCCATGGCGTAGGGCAGCATGATGCGGAAAAATTTCTGGCGTTCCGTGTAGCCGAACATGGTTCCTACTTCCAGAAGCTTCCGGTCACAGCCCGTAAATCCCTTGACGATGTTTAAATACATCGGGAAAAAGGAGGCCAGAACGATGATGACCGTCTTTGTAGTTTCGCCGATTCCGCACCATAAAATAAGCAGCGGAATCATGCTGAGCGGCGGTACGTTCCTGAAGAACTGCACCAGGTACTCATAGTAACCTGCGGAGGCCGGAATCATCGCCCACAGCATGCCGAAGGCAAATGCCAGGATAAAGGCGATTACAAAGCCTTTTCCGACGCGCAGGAAGCTGATCCTTAAGTCACGGAAGAGTTCACCGCTTTGCAGCATTTTGCAGAAGCTCTGGAAGACCCGCCCCGGGGACGGGAGCACATAGGAACTTAAGATGTCCGCGCGGCAGACGATATACCAGACGGCGAAGACCGCCAGGATACCGATGAGCGGTGGGAAATATTTTTTAAATTTCTGATTCATCGCACTCCATCTCCTCTGTGGCAGCCCTGAACACAGTACAAAAGCTCGATCAGTCTTGCATCCTTCCATTCATTTCCGGTTACATAGGATTCGATCGCCGGGCGGCCGGACTTACTGACCACTGGAAACGGCAGGTCCTTAAAGAATCCAGGCGGGATCGGGCTTGCGTCCGGCGCGGGTTCCATTGGCTCGCCAAGTGCAGCGAGAAGGCGGTTCCATGGTACGAAATGTGTGTCTTTTAATTCCAATTTATTTCCCGTGTCGGCTAAGATCCGGCATGGAGTTGTGATGATCTTTTCACCGTCCGCGAGATCCGGACGTTCTGCCAGTTCTCTCGCACAGTGGATCAGAATCGGCTCAATATCCGCGATCTGGATCTCAGGCTGCAGGGAACGCACCAGAGATACCGCCTCCGGACATCTCGCGTCCGCAAAAGTTCCATCTGCATGTTCCAAAAGCTCCCGATACTTCCGAAGCACGATCTCGCCCCAGCTTTCCCGACAGACCACTCGCGTCAGGTCATGCTTTTCCAGCATCCTCTCCAGTGCCTCCACCGAGATCATCCTCTCCGATACTGGATTGATCCATAGATAAGTCAAAGTAAAACTCCTTTCAATTAGCTATAACTAACCAATATTATTCAGCATAGCAGATTAGTAGGGAAATGTCAATTGGGAATGGAGGTCTTTTATAGTTGAGGAGAATTTTAACTTGACAATTATAATACATAATGACATAATGACTATATAATAACATGTCAATAAATGCCAAGGAGGAAAGTGAATATGGCTCCTAAAACA
Source organism: Pilosibacter fragilis (assembly GCF_032490495.1). Lineage (NCBI taxonomy): Bacteria > Bacillati > Bacillota > Clostridia > Eubacteriales > Clostridiaceae > Pilosibacter > Pilosibacter fragilis. The sequence continues at coordinate 126,927 of NZ_JAVYJB010000005.1, forward strand.
ATATTAAGCAATGAGGATCTTGGAAAAAAAATAAAAGTCAGGCGCAATGAACTTAGACTCACAATTGAAGAAGCGGCTTCGCGAGCGGGCGTAGGTGTAAAAACCTGGTGCCGCTATGAATCAGGAGGCTCTATTCGAAAAGATAAATGTAAAGGAATTTGTAAGGCTCTAAACTGGCGCAGTTTTCCTGACAATGCAGGCAGTGAGCCGGGGAAAAATTTGATTGAAGAATACAAGGGACATAAAGCATGGTCACAGTTTTTAGCAGATAACTATGGAGTTAAAGCAGCTGTGTCTTTTGCCGTAGGCAGTGATGTCCTGCTTGATTATATTGAACAGGATCTATCAGATCTTGCATCTATGCCTGTGGGTTCTCATATTGGTCAATTAAACACATCGTTTATTAAGATGGATCTTCCTGCACAGTTTCTGATGAGATATACGTATGATTTTCTTTATCAAATGAAATGTACACTTGTTCATTTGCGCAGAAGTTTAAGTACTGGGAGAATGGTTAAAGCACATACAGTTATGGAAGAACTCATTATTTATTTATGTAATGAGGAAGCAATGGCGTTTATGGAAGTCAGCGATGAACGGGTAGCAACAGATAGTAAAAATTTGGGCTATTCAGAGGACTGGGTTTTTGACATGTTTGATGATGAAGATATTATTACTTTTTTATATTCCAATAGTAATTTAGAGGAAGATCATCCGTATTTTTTCACGCATTGGAATGAACAGCAATTTTATATGGATAATGAATAAGAGATAGTGTAAGATTTAGGGAGATAGTATGAATAAAAATGATACAATGAAATGGGAAGACATTTATAAAGTCTGGAAATGGGAAATGTGTAAATTTCCTGTTTTATCAGCTCAAAAGTACTGTTTAAAAACAGAAATTTCTAAACCGCGATTTGGACCGTGTTACAGCTTCAACTGGATTGAAAAAGAAAGAAGGAATCTATTGAATCTGATGTAGCGGCCCTAACTTCAGGACGAATGGAAATTGAAGCAGGGTGGAGCAAAGGAACAATTAGAACGGCTGCCTTGTTATGTTCTTGTGAAAAGGAAGAAGAGTTTGCTGCTGTTTGGATTTGTGCATTTGTGCTTTCTTTGACGCGGGGAAGATCAGGCGGAGATGGGACTCATAGAAATGCATTTAACTTGGAATATGAGGCAGCTCCTGTGTTTGCGAGAAAATATGGCTATTGGCATTCAAATTCAAGAGAATTTTTCCCGGAATTTTATATTCCTATGGAATTGTTTTGGGAAGATAAAAAATTGTCAGTATCCGCTCTTGTAAAATTGGCAGCACTCAATGCAGCAGTGGTAATAGGAAATTATACTCCTGTTGAGTACAAAAGAATATAACCTGTTAAATATGAAAGCAGCTGAAGAAGGGAAAGCCAATAAAATTAAAATAGGAAGTGAATGTATGGATATTAAAAGGCATGTTTACCAGACATTACTCAAATGGAAAAATGACAATTGTCATACGACACTAGAGGTTAATGGTGCGAGGCAGGTAGGAAAGACGTATATCATTAACAAATTTGCAGATGAAAATTTTAGTCATAAAGTGTATATAAACTTATTTGAACTGAGCGGAGAACAGTTCATTTCCTGCTACCAAAAAGCATGCAATTGGCGGCCGGGAGAAGGACCGCGCCCTCAAGCTCCGCTACATGATGCATTTCGTCTGTTTGATGAAAATTTTTCAGACACAGAGGACACCGTTATTATCATAGATGAAATTCAAGAGTCAGCAGAAATTTATAACCGAATTCGTGAATTCACACGACAGTTTCGGTGTCGCTTTATTGTTACAGGCAGCTATCTTGGAAGAATCTATGAACCGGAATTTCGGTATTCAAGTGGGGATGTTACAAGTATTCAAATCTATACCTTATCATATGAAGAATTTCTGGAAGCAGCAGATACGGATCTATTTGAAAAATATAAGCTGCTTGGAAAAAAACTGGATTCAGTGACAGGGGCAGAATTAAAATCATGGTATGATATATATTGTCAAATTGGTGGTTATCCATCTGTTGTTCGTGAATACTTAAATTCAAAAAGTATAGAGCGAGCACGGAGTGAATTGATTAGAATCATTGATACCTTTATGAATGAATCAATTCGTTATTTTACAGATGTTCTTGACACTCAGGTATTTACGGATATTTTTCTTTCAATTTGCAGGATACTTGGCAGAGAAAAAAAGGGACTTGAAGAAGATAGTATCAGTGAAGAACTTCAAAAATTGGTAACAAGAGACTATTCCAGCAATATTAGCAAGGCAGTCTGCAACCGGGCAATTAGTTGGTTACGTTTTTGCGGCGTAATTGGATTTTGTGGGAAAATTATAGAAATGGACATTCTAAATTTTAAACCAGGATGCAGATGTTATTTTATGGATCTGGGATTAGCAAGTTATTATATGGCGCGAGTTGGGGCTGCACAAACAGAAATTGCAGGCATGCTGAGTGAAAACTTTGTATATATTAATTTGAAGAAGCGGCAGGATTTTCCAGAAGAAATTGCCTTTGAAATGCCAGCATTTGCGACTTTTAAGGGTGGAGAAGTAGATTTTGTGGTACAAGGTCTGAAGTCCTCCCGGAGATATGCAATAGAAGTGAAAACTGGAAAACACATTGGAAATACGGCAAAAAAAGTATTGGAATCGGGAAAAGCTGATTGTTTATTGTATTTGAAAGGTGATACGTTAGGGGGGCAGGAAGGAAAAATAGAGACCGTACCCATTTATCTTCTGGAAAAATTGAATTTTTAACTTGAAATCTTAGAAAGGCAGTGATATACTTTCAAACGTTGCTAAGCCCGCAAAAACCAAGGTCTTAAAGGGCTTTCGCCGATTCCCGGCGTAAGGTCATATACTTGCAGTATATGCCTTCCGCGGCATTCGTCAGATGTACATACGAGCATGTCCGCCTGACTCATTGCTGCGCGAAAATGAATCGAGTGTTCGTGACCTTCCACTCGTAAAACAAAACTAAAGGAGAAACTGAATATGAAAAACAACGCAACAAACAGCCCGGTACTGACACTTGTATACGGGGCGGCTATCGCGGCGATCTATGTGGTGCTGACGATGGTGTTCCTGCCGATCAGCTTTGGACCGATCCAGTTTCGGATCTCTGAGCTTCTCTGCGTACTTCCGTACTTTACCCCGGCGGCAATTCCGGGACTCTTTATCGGATGCCTGCTTGCCAACTTTCTTGGCGGCGCGGCGGCTCTCGATGTGATCTTTGGAAGTATTGCGACCCTGATCGGTGCGGTAGGTTCTTACCTACTCCGGAAAAACCGTTACCTGGTATCTGTTCCGCCGATCCTCGCGAACATGATCATTGTTCCGTGGGTGCTCCGCTTCGCATACGGTTCTGAGGACATGATCTGGTTTTCCACGATCACAGTCGGAATCGGAGAGATCCTGGCTATCGGTATTCTCGGACAGATCCTGTTATCCGTTCTGATCCGGTATCAGCATGTGATTTTTGGAAAAGCTGCAGCGTAAAATTAGTGATCCCGTATCTGTTGGATGAAAAATCCAGTAGATGCGGGATTTTTTATGGAACAGGAAATTTCGAGAAATTCCCTGTTCCATAAAAAGGCACTAACGTGCCAAAGATGCTTTATATAGAAAGTGCTGCACAGAAAAGAAAAGATCTGCGTGAATTTCGCCTCATGTTAATTTTTCCTCGAGGATAGATTTTCTTTAATTTTTGTGATATCATGTGTAAAAGACTGTGTATATTTAAACACATATTTTATACGTGCTTAAATGTATACAGTGTAAAACATTTAAAATAGAGATCAAACATCCGAAAGGAGACAACGATGTATCATATCGATTTTAATAAACCAGAACACATTCACTTTATCGGAATCGGCGGAATCAGCATGAGCGGACTGGCTGAGATCCTGCTGGAGAGAGGATTCACAGTAAGCGGCTCCGATGCCCATGAGTCCGAGCTCACCGACAAGCTCACCGCCCACGGCGCAAAGGTCGTCTACGGGCAGCGGGCGGAGAACATTACCGACGATATCGACGCTGTTGTATACACAGCAGCTGTTCACCCGGATAACCCGGAGTACGCGGCGGCAGCGGCGAAGAATCTGCCGATCCTTTCCAGAGCAGAGCTTCTCGGACAGCTCATGAAAAACTATGAGAAATCCATCGCCGTATCCGGTACCCACGGAAAGACAACAACGACCTCCATGCTGACGGAGATCCTTATGGACGAGAAGAAGAACCCGACGATCTCTGTCGGCGGAATGCTGGACTCTATCGGCGGCAACATCCGTGTCGGCGGTCCGGAGCTCTTCGTGACAGAGGCCTGTGAATATACAAACAGCTTCCTCTCCTTCTTCCCGAACATGGAGATCATATTAAATATAGAAGCAGACCATCTCGATTTCTTCAAGGATATTGAAGATATCCGCCATTCCTTCCGGAAATTTGCGGAGCTTCTACCGGCAAACGGCGTCCTGATCATCAACAGTGACATCCGTGACTATAAGGAGATCTGTGACGGACTTCCGATCAAGGTGATCACCGTCGGAAGTGATCCGGCAAAGAGCCACTACAGCGCCGCGGATGTGACCTTCAACGAGAATGCCTGCGCGACGTACACTCTCTTAGAAGACGGGAAAGCAATTGATACAATTACTCTGGGCGTTCCGGGAATTCACAATGTATACAATTCCCTGGCGTCCATCGCGGCGGCTCATGAGCTGGGAATCCGCGGTGAGGGGATCAGGAACGGACTCTTAAGATTTACGGGCACACACCGCAGATTCGAGAAAAAAGGCATGATCGGCGGCGTGACCGTCATTGATGACTACGCGCATCATCCGCAGGAGATTGCGGCGACTCTGGCAGCGGCGAAAAATTACCCGCACCGTGAGATCTGGTGCGTCTTCCAGCCGCATACATACACGAGAACCAAGGCACTGATGGAGGACTTCGCGAAGGCGTTATCCGCAGCAGACCATGTGGTTCTCGCGGACATCTATGCAGCCCGAGAGACGGACAATCTGGGAATCAGCTCTGGGACATTGGCGGAAAAGATTGCCGCGCTGGGGACGGATACCCACTATTTCCCGAGTTTCGACGCGATCGAGACATTCCTTCTTGAAAATTGTGTCAACGGCGACCTGTTGATAACTATGGGGGCCGGAGATATTGTAAAAGTGGGCGAAAAGCTCCTTGGACAGTAAGTTATCCACATTATCCACAGAGTTTTCAACAGAATCCTGTTGAATACCCTGTGGATTTTTTGATTTACATAACTGTAAATTTGAAAATGCCGGAAAGTAGGGAAAAATAAGGAAAATCGGGAATTTTTCGAGTTTTATTGATAATTATGTAACGCATTTATCCACGTTATCCACATTATCCACAATCAGCACAGTGGATAATTCCGGCTATTTCATTTTTTGTGGGGGTATGTTATGATATTTCAAGATGAGAAGAGATAACGAGTGTGCCGGAAAGTGCGGTGCTGCCCGGAAAACTGAAAATGTGAGACGTAAGTGGCCGATGGAGAGAACGACCGATAGGGCAGAAGGCGGATATATCAGGCAGATTTGAAATGGAACGTGAACATAAAGGGTGAAAAAAGAATGGGTTTAGGCTACAAAAACAACATAAATGCGGCAGTGACCGCCGTTTCCAATACATTTATTGACGAATACATGGGGACAGCCAGCGGAGAATATGTAAAGGTGTACTTATATCTTCTGCGCCACGCCGGGGAAAGCGTGGAGATCCCGGATATCGCGGACGCTTTGAACCACACAGAGGCAGATGTCCGCCGTGCCCTGGCATACTGGGAGCGCGCCGGTGTGCTTGCACCGGAGAAAGAGGAAACGGTGGTGAGTGAATCTGCGGTTACGAGAGAAAACATGACAGACACCGGATACATGGCACCGGAATCACGGAGAAATTACGGGGATACTGATGTGGAGGGAAGAATGCCGGAAGAGACTATGGCGGACAACGGAAAACAGCCGCAGAGCAGCGACCGCGGCATGGCGAAGCAGCAATCCGGAACCCCGGATATCCCGGACGCCGGCAACAGCTACGACCGCATGAAGCGTCTGTCGGCAGATGAAGAATTCTCTGCTCTCCTCTACGCGGTCCAACAGTACCTCGGAAAGACGTTCAGCGCCATCGAGTGCGAGAAATTCGCCTATTTCTATGACGTTCTCCACATGTCCTGCGAGCTTCTGGAATACCTGGCGGAATACTGCGCTGAGGGCGGCCACACCAGCATCCGTTACATAGAAAAAGTGGCGCTGAACTGGTATCAGGCCGGGATCCATACCCGCGACGAGGCGAGAGAGCACTCCACGAGATACTCAAAAGACACCTCCGCTGTCATGAAAGCCTTCGGCATCATGGGCCGGAACGCCGGAACCGCGGAGCAGGAGTTTATGCGCCGCTGGTTCAAGGAGTTCGGCTTCGACGCTGCGATCGTCACGGAGGCATGCAACAGGACGCTCACAGCCACGGGAGCGGCGAGCTTCCCATATGCCGACAAGATCCTCACAGGCTGGAAGGAAAACGGCGTGCGGACCTTACAGGACGTTGAGACCTTAGATAAACGCCGTCAGGAGAAACAGGCGAAGAAATCCGGCACGGCATCGAGACAGACCCGGAACACATCGACAAACCGGTTCAACAACTTTGAACAGCGGTCCTACAATTACGATGATTATGTCTGGGAAGACATAAAGAACAGAAAATAACGGCCAGCCGGTCCGCACATTGATGCATGGACCGTAAGAGTTATTGTGTACGGGGGAATAAGTTCTCTGAATGGAACCTCGTAAAAAATGCAGGATAAAAGGAGGCAGTGCGGATGGCACTCAGTAATTCCCAGTACGACGCGATCATGCGTGTCTACAATCAGAGACAGTTTCAGGACAAGCGCGAGCAGGATAAGCGGATCGCGGAAGTGTACGAGAAAGTCCCACAGGTAGAGGCACTGTCCGATGAGATCGCGGCGACTATGGCTCAGGCGGCGAGAAAGATCCTCGCCGGTGATCGCGCGGCGGCGGATCAGTTGAAAAAAGACGCGGAATTTTTAAAAGAGCAGAAAGCGGTCTACTTAAAACAGAACGGATACCCAGCAAACTACCTGGAACTCCAGTATGTCTGCCCGGACTGTAAGGATACGGGATACGCGGACGGAAAAAAATGCCACTGCTTCAAGCACATGGAGATTGAGATCCTGTATGACCAGTCGAATATCCGCGAAGTTCTGGAACGGGAGAATTTCGACACACTTTCCATGGCATACTATGACAGAGATCATGTGGACGAAAAGACAGGGATGACTGTCTACGACTATATGTCCAAGGTGATCAGGGAATGTAGGGAATATGTGGAAAAATTCAAAAATGAGAAAGGAAGCATCCTGTTTACCGGAAATACTGGCTGCGGAAAGACATTTCTGAGCAACTGCATCGCGCGGGAGCTGATCCGAAGATATTTTTCTGTGGTCTATCTCACGGCAACGGATATGTTCGACATTCTGGCAGGAAGCCGTTTCAATGGAGGCGATGACGATGAGGCGAAGGACCGGGCATCCTATATTCTGGATTGTGACCTCCTGATCATCGACGATCTCGGAACAGAATTGATCAATACATTCACGGCATCCCAGATGTTTTACTGCGTCAATGAGCGGCTAAATCGAAATAAGGGAACGATCATCTCCACAAACCTGACACTTGGCGAGCTTCAGGACGCGTTCACGGAGCGCGTGACCTCAAGGATCATGAGCCGGTATAAGATCATACCACTGATCGGGGATGACATCCGTCTCGTGCGCAGAGGATTTATGCGCAGAGGATAATAAAACGTGCCGGGATGGCCGGAGAAAAAAGGAAAATCCTGTCGGAGACGGCCGGAAATCCGGTTGACGGGGCGGGTGGATGGTGTTATAAATGAAATGTATGTACGCTGCAAAAATGGGGAACCGGGTAAATGCCGTGAAGAACAGGCTGACCGGAGAGCAGCGGATAAAAATATCAAATAATGAGTAGAAAAAACAGGGAGGAACAGGAATGCTGTACGAAGAAAAGCAGATTGAGACAATACCGGTTGGACCATTAGGTCTGATTCCGCTGAAAAGCTGTGAGGATCTGGGTAAGAAGGTAGATGCCTGGCTGGTCGAGTGGAGAAAAGAAAGAGAGAGTGAGCACAAGACCACGATCGCTTTTGCTGGATACCAGAGAGATTCCTATATTATCGGCGCAAAGACTCCGCGTTTCGGCTCTGGTGAGGCAAAGGGAGAGCTGACAGAGTCTGTCCGCGGTGATGACCTCTATATTATGGTAGATGTCTGCAATTATAATATGACATACACGATGAACGGCTTAAAGAACCACATGTCTCCGGATGACCACTATCAGGACTTAAAGCGCGTGATCGCAGCCGTAGGCGGAAAGGGCAGAAGGATCAATGTGATCATGCCGTTCCTCTATGAGAGCCGCCAGCACAAGAGAACGGGTCGTGAGTCCTTAGACTGCGCGATGGCGCTCCGCGAGCTCGTCGACATGGGCGTTGAGAACATCATTACGTTCGATGCGCATGATCCGCGCGTCCAGAATGCGATCCCGTTAAAGGGCTTTGAGACGGTACAGCCGATCTACCAGTTTATCAAATACCTGTTAAAGAACGAGAAGGAGCTTGAGATCGACAGTGACCACATGATGGTCATCAGCCCGGATGAAGGCGGTATGGGACGCGCAGTCTTCTTCGCAAATGTTCTCGGACTGGATCTCGGTATGTTCTACAAGAGACGTGATTACACAAAGATCATCAACGGCCGCAACCCGATCGTTGCCCATGAGTTCCTCGGCGCAAGCGTGGAGGGCAAGGATGTGATCATCGTTGATGATATGATCTCCTCCGGCGAGAGCATGCTCGACACCGCAAAAGAGTTAAAGAGAATGAAGGCAAGAAAGGTCTTCATCTGCACGACATTCGGTCTCTTTACAGGCGGATTAAAGAAATTTGATGAGTACTACGAGAATGGCATCATCGACCGCGTCCTGACGACGAACCTTGTTTACCAGACACCGGAGCTGCTCTCAAAACCGTACTATATCAATGTTGACATGAGTAAGTACATTGCTCTTATCATCGACAACTTGAACCACGACGCATCCTTGAGCGATCTCTTAAACCCGACAGGAAGGATCAACCGCCTGTTGGCGAAGTACCGCGCCGGGGAGAGATAAGAATATTGGCAGTGAACGAACCGCAGTGAATTAGAAATTATGTGACCATATAAGAATGCCTGTCCTTTACCGGAAATTTTCCGGAGAAGGACAGGCACTTCTTTATTTCTGGGACTCTTGTGAAAGATTCAGCTTTCATCATAGTGACATTGCGATGAGATATGGTACTCTTTGATCCTATATTGCAGGCAGCGCCTTGAGATGCCAGGATATTCGGCTGTTTTGGCCCGATAACCGGAACAGTATTGGAAACAGGAGATGCTGAAAATCCCCTGGAAAATGAAGTGGGAAAAACTGCCAGGGGAAAAAACATTAGACTAATTCACGAATCACCCGTGCTACGAGTGTACGGGAAAGAAGGACTGGTTTTTGGGTCAGAGCCTGGATGCGCTCCTTCATTTCGATGGTGTATCCGATGCAGTCTAAAAGGATCAGATCTGTATCGGCGGGGATCTCCTTTGCGGCTGCAAAAACAGCGAGAGGATCACCGTATGGGGATACAGAGGTCACGTGGAGAGAGTCACAGCAGTCTTTCCATTTTCCGGGCATCTGTGCCTCCTGTTCCTTTGTAGGAATGATGACAGACAGATTTTTCACGCCGATGGCCGGGATCAGTCCCTTTAAGATATGGTCAGGGAAGATCAGGGGGACATTGGAGCGAAATTCAGCCGGAAATTCTCCGGTGCAGAGGAAAAGAATCAGGGAAACACCCTGCTGTTCGAGATCGTCAATGCAAAGCTGCAGGCGGGGAAGAATGTAGGATTCTCCGAATGTCGCTGAGGTTCCGTCTGTAAGTCTCGACACAAGGACATTTTCACCGGGACGCGGAACAAACTTTGCGATCTCTTCCTTTGAAAGTCCGTCCAGAGCTCCTGCCTGAATGATCTCAACCGAGTCTCCGAGGATGGGCTGGATCTCAGGAATCAGGTCAACTCTGGGAGACTGGCCGACAGTAATCGCGCCGATTTTTTTCATAGTGATACCCCTTTCAGAATCATTGGTTTGAGGGCTGTCAGTGACAGTCCACATGTACATGCTACCTTTGTTCAGATATCATCAATATATCACATCTGCAGCCTCAAAGCCAGATAAACATTGTGCTTCCCACCGATCAATCCACATTTTTCGTATATTTCTGTCTCTTCCGAACGAACGTTGAAGGTGTCATTCCGAGGCTCTCTGCGGCCTCACGGACGTTTCCGTACTTTTCGTAGGCATGGAAGGAATGAACCCGGCATCCTGTGAGGGGGGCAGAGTCGTTCTCAGCTGGAGGCGACGACGACGTTCCTCGAGAAGAGGGCGCATGGGGAGTTTGTGAGAAAATAGAGAAAACCCTACCGAATTGAAAATGAAGAAACCTCCGGGAATAGCAAAAATGCGGTGACCGGAGGGTTTCTTATGACTTGCGTTACTGTTTACGCCTTGCGCAAACAGTAACTGATTTTGCCGATGCTTCGCATTCCAAATCGGCAAAATCCACTACCACCACTGTACTGTACGGAATTTTCAGTTCAGAAAATTCCTACCCGTGTACAGTAACTGACTTGCCGCTTATTCGGTGGTGTATGTCAGGAGGTAAAACAAATTTAAAAGAAATTTAGGATTTTCCTCTGTCAGGATGTGGTATGATATTGGCACAGAAAGGCTGATGTGCGTGACCAATGTGTGCGTCAGCAGTCTGATTGATAAGATATAAGAAATATGCTATAATGAAATGCGGCTTGCAGAGAGGAGACAGCTATGAAAAAGACGTATTTGTACATGACAGCAGTAGCAATGAGCGCAGCTTTGGCGGCCGGATGCCAGAAGGCAGAACCGGTGGAGACAACTGCGGCAGCAGAGACAGTGGCTGAGTCAACTGGGACAGGGACGGCAGAGAGTGAGTCTTCTGAAACCGGTGGAACAGCGGCGCAGGACGATGAGAGGCTTGCGGATTATCACCTGCTTCAGGGAATCGTGACGGGGACGAATGACGAAAAAGGAACGTTTACGCTCAAAGCAGATGACGGTGGGGAATATGTGATCACGACCGGGAATATCGGTGACGTGGAGACCGAGATCGCGGATGACAGTCTTGTTGTGATTGGATATATCGGTGTCGAGATCCATGACAATATGGATCTGGAGAAAGTCAATATGGTGATCGCGGCACCGGGAGATGATGACTGGACGATCGCATACGCAGAGGGAACGACGACGGCCAATGCGATGAGCACGTTTATGATGGTGACAGCAGATGGAACTGAGATGGGCTTCATGAAGGATGGCTGTCCGATGGATGAGGATGCTCTGGGCGGAGACAGCGGAGCGAAGATTGGCGTTGTATATATGGATTCCGAGGATGTAAGTTTCCCGCTGGAGATCAAGAAATTGCAGTAAAAAATATAAATATGGGAATTTTTCCCGGAAAATAGCTGGCTATAACGGTCTTCAGTTTAGCTGTCCGGGAATAGCAAAGTTTTTGAGAATTATAATATATCAAGAAAGAAAATGGGGTTTAAAAATGGCAGATTTATTTCACCGTGTAAGTATTCGTAAATTTAAAGCTGAGGCTGTATCAAATGAAGATATCGGCTATATTCTGGAGGCAGCGATGGCAGCACCGTCCGCGAAGAATCAGCAGCCGTGGGAGTTTTATGTAGTAGAAAACCATGAAGTCTTAAAACAGCTCGGAGAGTCCAGCCCGTTTTCCGCCCCGGCAGGAAAAGCACCGGTGGCGATCGTGACCGCATACCGTGAGGAGTGCGATCTGCCGGAATTTGCACAGATCGATATGAGCATCATGATGGAAAACCTGTGGCTTGCAGCGGATGAGATCGGACTTGGCGGCGTATGGCTCGGCGTAGCTCCGAGAGAGGACCGGATGAAGGATGTAGAGAAGATCGTCGGAATCCCGGCGGGACAGCGGGCCTTCGGCATCTTTGCTCTCGGTTACCCGGATGAGGAGCGGACCCAGCAGGATCGGTTCGATCAGAGCAGGATCCATTATGTGAAATAGGATAGAAGAAGGAAAGAGACAGTGTGGAGAGATCCGTACTGTCTCTTTTGCTCATGTCAGAAAGAAAATGCCGGCGAGATGCTCAGATGATAAGTGGAAATGTAACCCATGCTACACTGTAGCAATTCATATAGAAAATAAAACCGGATTCCGATATCATGAAGGAAAAGAAAGAGACCGGGAGGAATGATCATGAAGAAAATTTTTGATTATGTCGATCAGAATTTTGATCGCATGATGGAGGAAATGAAGGAATTTTGTTCCCACCGCAGCGTAGCAGGGGATAAGACCGGATTGGAAGAGACAAGAAACTGGATTGACAAGAAGCTAAGTGCAGTGGGAATTCCGCACGAATTTCAGAAAGTGGAGAATGGAAATGATCTGATCTCAGCTTCTGTTTCCGGAGAAGATGGAGATAAACATCCGTCTCTGTTATTCTATAATCACTACGATGTCGTGGAAGAGGGAAAACATGAGTTGTGGTCCAACGAGCCGTTTGGACCGGTGATCCGTGACGGTGTCCTCTATGGGAGAGGTGTGTCGGATAATAAAGGTCCTCTTCTCTCAAGAATTCAGGCGGTGGAAGCGATTCTTGCAGTGGAGGGGAAGCTGCCGATCAATGTAAAATTCCTGTTTGAGGGCGATGAGGAGACGAGCAGCCCGTCTTTATCAAAGTTTTCCAGAGAACAATCAGAAAAGTTTAAAGAATTATCGAAAGCAGACGTCTGCCTGTGGGAAAATGGGCGCCGCGATGAAGAAGGAAGACCATGGGCGAGATTCGGCGTCAGGGGAAGTGTGAGCTTTGAACTGTCGGTAGAAACTGCGAAAAAAGATGTTCATGCCAGAATGGGGACATATGTTCCAAGTGCATCCTGGCGGCTTGTATGGGCGCTTGCAAGTCTGAAAAGTGCGGATGAGAGGATCACGATTGAAGGATTCTATGATGATGTCCTTCCGGTGACGAAAAAGGATGAAGAGATATTAAATGCATTCCCATATAATGAAAAGAGCCAGTTGGAAAAACTGGGACTGACCTCATTCCTGCGGGGAAGCAGTGGGCTGGAACTGAAAAAGCAGATCTATATGGAGCCATCCATGTCAGTCTGCGGTCTGGAAGCCGGTGAGCTTTACAATGGAGCCAGAGGAATCGTGCCGCACAAAGCATACGCGCGGATCGGATTTTATCTGGTTGCGAACCAGTCTCCGGATAAGGTGGAAGAACAGCTGCGGGAACATCTGAAAAAGCATGGTTTTGGAGATGTAAAAGTCGTACGCAGAGGCGGAAATACTCCGGTCCGTACCAGCGTGGATATTCCGTTAAAGGAATGGCTGGAACATTCCGCGGCGGAAGTTTATGACAAACCGATGGTGATCGAGCCGACAGCGCTTGGCGGTGGCCCGGCAATCTATTTCCACCGTGCATGGCCGGATATGCCGATCGTTGGCGTAGGACCAGGAAATACAAATGCAAACCATCATGCACCGAATGAAAATATGAAGCTGGATGACTACAAGGCATCCATAAAACATATGATCGCGCTGATGTATGAGATGGAGAAACAAGATAGAGAATAAGAAATAAAAGAACAGATCTGGTATTTACACATAATACCAGATCTGTTTTACTTTAGATATCAAAGGTGGGATCACGATCAATCCGTAATATGGATGCTGTTGAGTTCCACCCGTTTATTAATGACACGGAGAAAGTCTTCGCGGGCCAGTTCACTGATCAGGCGGCTCACCGTCACACGGTTTGTTCCTATAATAGAGGCAATCTCCTGATGTGTGTAATAATGGCTCAACGGATACCAGGTGCGGTCTTTGCTGGATGCCGGATCGGACAGGAGAACAAAGAAATTTTTCAAACGTTCTTTCACGCATTCGAGAGTTACACTTTCAAGTTCCCGCTGTAAGAATGCCCGCTTATTGCTCAGACTGCGGATGATGGCATCGCGAAACACCTTTTTTTCAATCAGAATATCATATGCATTGGCATCAATTTTATATAAAACAAGATCAGTCAGCGCAGAGGTATAACGCTCTGCGATCGAAAACATTTTTTTATTTGCAAACAGACTTTCCGTAAGAAACCATCCGGCACTGAGAATGTAGGAAATCTTTTCCTGCCCGGTCAGCCCAAACATGGAGTGGGAGGTCGAGCCACTTGCAATATAAGTGATTTCTGTAAGCTTTTGACCGGGTTTAATATAGTAGGTATTAGCAGGCACCTCAATGCGGTACCCATATGTTTTTACGAGCTCGGAAAGCTCGTCGTTGATATATGGTTCGAAATTTACACAGTATTCTCGTTCCAAAGCCAAACACCTCCTTAAAATGCGGGGAATGCCGGGACTCCAGCTTAAAAATATGAAAGTGAAATACATCATACAGTTATGAAAAAGTTTATCATTATGCCTAAAAATTGTCAAGAAGTATAGCTTTATAGAGTAAAACAAGAAAAAATGTAACATTTATTACAATGTGACATTGTTTATAGCGAAATAGTAAGAAATTTTGCTATAGTTAAGCCACAAAAGAAAACCTGATCAGGCCCCTCGAGAAGTCAAGAAGAAAAGGAGTTGTATGTATGAGTCAGAAGAAAAAATTTCAAATTCCTCACGTATTTGTTATTCTGGTAATGATTGTCATTTTTGCAACAGCTATGACATATATCATCCCGGCAGGAGAATTTGCCAGAGTGAAGAATGAGGCAACAGGAAAAATGATCGTTGACGCGACCTCTTTCACATGGGTTGAACAATGTCCGGTAAGTTTCTTTAAAATTCCGAACTACATAGTGAAAGCATTGGCGGGCTCAAGTCTGATCTGGATGACGATCTTCAGCGCGGCTTCCATCGAAGTAATTCTTGCGACAGGCGCGTTCGACGCAGCAATCAATATTATGATCCACAAGTATAAAAGCAGTGAGAAGCTGCTGCTGATTGGAACAATCATCGTATTTGGTATTTACGGTATGCGCCAAAACCCGGTCAGTATGATTGGATTTATTCCGGTACTTGTCCTGTTCTGTCGTATGTGTGGATATGATGCGCTGGTTGCGGTGGCTATTGTTGTTCTTGCGGCAGGTGGCAGCCAGAGTATTGGACCGGTAGCTCCGGCAACAACAGCGATCGCGCAGGGATTCGCAGATCTCCCGATTTTCTCCGGAATCGGCTATCGTTTAGTGCTCTGCGCAGTGTTCCTTGCGCTGAATGCATACTTTATCGTTACGTATGCGATGAAGGTAAAGAAAGATCCGAAAAACAGTCTTGTATATGACTTAGAAGAAAATGCAAGAAAACAAGGACTGGATACAAGCGTAGATAAAAAAGCAACGATCACAGTACGTCAGATCCTTGTACTGATCGTATTTTTTGCAAGTGTCCTTGTTCAGGTCTACGGCGGCATCAAACTTGGCTGGGGCAATACGGAGACAGGAGTTGCGTTTGTATGGCTTGCAGTTGCCGGTGGAATTGTCGGCGGTATGATGCCAAGTGAGATTGCAAGACACTTTAGCAAAGGCGCAGCAAAGATGATGACAGCAGCTATCATGATTGGTATTGCGACAGCAATTTCCAGTGTACTTTCTGATGGAAAGATCATCGATACAATTGTACGCGCGATCGCGAATGTTCTGATGGCATGCCCGGCATTTATCCAGGGACCGATGATGTTTATCGCGAATGTTCTGATCAACGTATTTATTCCGTCCGGTTCCGGACAGGCTGCTGCCGTTATGCCGCTTATGGTTCCGGTTGCAGACCTGATCGGAATGACAAGACAGACCGTTGTTCTTGCGTTCAACTTTGGTGACGGACTTGGAAACTATATCATTCCAATGTCCTCAGCGCTGATGGCAAACCTTATGGCAGCAGGTGTATCCTATGGCACATGGATGAAATTCATGAAGAAAGTATTTGCAAGCTGGGTCGTTCTTGCATGCATTGCAATGATCGTAGCACAGATGATCCATTATGGACCGTTCTAATAGGCATCGGAGGTTAAGATGAGACAATTAAGGGAAAGTCTTCTTGAAGAATTAAACAGTAAAAATATGCTGGAGACGATTGGAACATTCAATCATCTATTCCGTTATAGCGGAACAGCAGAGGGAGAGGCAGCGGTTTCTTATCTGGAAGAAAAGCTTTCGGAGTATGGAATTCCGTTTGAGCATTGTGAGTATGATGGCTTTTTCAGCCTCCCGGTGCGGGCATTCGCGAAAGTTGACGGAGTGGAATATCCGTTAGTCGGAGATGTTTACAGTGCAGAAGCAGACAGCCTTCAGGGAACGTTGTATTATGACTCTCTCAGCGAGGAAAAAGGACTCACAAAGAATCAGGAAAAAGATCGTTTTGAGTCATTTCGCGACAAAATCGTTCTGACGTGGGAATCCAAGGGCGTTTTTGTGAGAAGGGCAATGGAGGCAGGAGCCAAAGCAGTACTGCATATCTGTGCAACAAAAGGTGACTATATTCATCACAGCAATATTGGGATGATATGGGGAACACCGGATTTTGATGAGGCTGCGTATATGAAATTCCTTCCGTCAGCGGGAATCAGACGTGCGGACGGAGAAGCGCTGATCGAAAAGATGGCAGCAGGAGAAATGGATGCTGAAGTCACGATTGAAATGGAGACAAAGATCCGCAGAAGTTCCATGGTGGCTGTTGATATCAAGGGAAAGAGTGACAGTTTTGTGCTTGTTTCCGGTCACTACGACTCCTGGTACGAGGGAATTACAGATAACGCGGTCAGCGATGCGATCCTTTTAGAGTATGCGAGAGTGCTTTATGCACATCGGTCGGAATTAAAGCGTGGAGTACGGATCGCATGGTGGTCCGGTCATTCAGATGGAAGATTCTCCGGATCCACATGGTATTGTGACAGCCATTACGCAGATCTCAGAAAGAACTGTGTGGCGCATGTGAATCTGGATCTGACCGGGTGCAAAAACTCAGAGCAGATCGTAGCACGGACAGCAGGTTCTGAGGGCATTTCCTATACAGCAGACCTAATCGAAAAGTACACGGGAAAGAGACCCGATGTGTATATTCCGATGATCCGTGGAGCAGATCAGTCTTTCTGGGGGGCCTATGTGCCGATCACGATCATGTTAAAATATGAACCGCTTCCGGAAAAACGCCTGTCAGACTGCCCAAGCGGCGGACCATGGTGGCATACCCCGAAAGATACGATCGATAAACTCGACGAGAAGATCATGATGCGTGATGCGAAGATCAACATGGAAATGCTGGATGATATTCAGAGCGCAAAGATGATTCCTGTAAATATTCCAGTCTTTTTAGAAGATTTGGATGGCAGATTAAAGAAGACATTGTCCGGATTGGCACCGGAGTTTGACACGACGGAGATCTGCGCTGAATGGAACAGAACGAAAGAGGCGTTGGAAAAGGCGGCCGAGCGCGCGGAAAGTATGGAGGACAGTGATCTCTTTCTGAAGGAGACAGTGGGAAAGCTGCTCCATATCGTTTACTGCAGAAAAGCACCGTATCTGCATGATTATGGTGATGGATTTGGGATCTTTGGAGCGATTGGACGCTGCAAGGGAATCACAAAGGATAATACGCCGTTAGATGTTTATGTAATGGCGGGAAGCGAGTATCTGCGAATGAAGAACCGGCTTTGCATGGGACTTAGGGAGATTCAGGAACAGGCAGAGCGGATCTGACAGCAGGTATGATAAAAAGACACTGAATAACAACGGAAATAGCAGGGAAACCTGCTTTTTCCCGTATAAGGAGACAGAATTAGAGGAAGGAGATTTGACCTATGGGAAAAGTTGTATCAGCAGAGGTGTTTTTGCTGCACAGAAAAACAATCGTATTGGCAACGGCTTATGGACGTCCGGCACAGGTAAGAGGTCACGTGATCGTAAAGCTTACAGACGAGAATGGGCTCTGTGGCTGGGGCGAGGCGACTCCACTCCCGAAATTTACCGGCGAAACGCCGGAATTTGTACAGTATGTACTTGAGAAGGAACTTATATCGGAAATCATAGGAGTAGATGCGGCAGATCTGTGGGAAGCCAGAAATCGATGGAATCATAAGCTCCCGGAGCATGCAGCGGCCAAGATGGCGTTGGAGGCTGCTTTTTATGATCTTGCAGCGAAAGAGCGGAAGCTTCCTCTTTACCAGATGTTCGGTGGAAAGCTGCGGGAGAAGGTTATGATCAATCGTCATCTTGGAATCATGGGAATTGACGAGGCGGTGGAAAAGGCGGTCCAGTATCGGGAACAAGGGTATCACAGCATAAAAATGAAGATCGGTACGGATGTTGAAGAAGATATCCGCCGGGTCTGCGCAGTCAGGGATGCTGTTGGATATGAAATGAAACTTCGCGTGGATGCCAATGCGGGATACAGCTATTCGGATGCATATAAGTTTATTCGAAAGACCAGTGATCTGGATTTGGAAATGTATGAACAGTTGCTTGATAAACATGATTTTAATGGGACAAAGCAGCTGAAACGGGATACCGGTGTTGTGATCGGAGTCGACGAAGCGATCAATACGGTCCAGGAGGCAGTCCGGTATGCATATGAGCGGGCGGCTGATGTGTTTGTTCTGAAGCTTGTCAAAACCGGCGGGATCCAGAATGCTGTTACGATTTCAGAAATTGCGGCATCCGCAGGAATCCGCTGTGTAGTGACCAGTACATACGATACACAGATCAATGGAGCTGTCTGCCTTCATCTTGCATCGTCCCTTCCGGCATCTACGATGTCCAATGATATCACCTGCTATGCGACCCAGCCGGATATGGCAGATACATGTCATGTGTTGAAGGATGGCTATTTGACGGTTGGAGATGAAGCCGGAATCGGGGTGCGAAGCCTGAAAGAGATGAAGATCGTCTGAGGTTGATTTTTTGACAAATCCCCCAAGTTGTCAATTGAGTGCCAGAAAGACAGTCCTGTCCGGTCGTCGCAGATATTTTCGGATGCCTGCATTCTGGTAGAAGGCGGAATTGAGGGAGCCTTGAAAAAATTAAAAAAATGATCCTGAAACAAAACAGGATCGGACGCGAAGGGCGTGTGAAGAATAAAGCTTCATTTTTCACACGCCCTTTTTGTGTAACAGAAAGTTTCGAGGAATTCCCTGCTACACAAAAGGCATTAACGTGCCGATGATGCGCATTTGCGGGCAGACGGATGCAAATTACAGATTTTTCCTAAAAAATTCTTCTGCGTTCCGGAACATAATGCCCTCCGCCAGCTCCTTTGACATTCCCTTTTCCAGGAAATATTCGTAGAGATCAGCAGCTTTTGCCGGAGTGTTCAGGTATGTAGGAAGTGTCGCACCGTCGAAGTCGGAGCCGAGGGCGATGTTTTCATAGGCACCGAGGCTGAAAAAGTGCTCGATGTGGCGGTAGAGGTCGTCGGGAGAATCGCCGATGCCTCCGTCGGTAATGAAACTCTTGCAGTAGTTGAGGCCGATGAGGCAGTTCCGGCGGACCATCTCGCGGATCATATCATCCGTCAGGTTCCGCTTGTGGGAACAGATGGCGCGCGCGTTGGAGTGGGTCGCTACGAACGGGCGACGGGCGGTCTCAAAGAGGTCGGCGTAGCCGGTGTCGTTTAAATGGGAGACATCAACGAGGATCCCGCGGTCTTCCATTTCATGGACTGCCTGCCGTCCGAAATCTGTCATTCCGTGAGTGGTGGCGTGTCCGGAACCGAGCTCATTTTCGCCGTTCCAGGTAAGTGTCATGCAGCGGACTCCGTCATCTGCCAGTTTTTTTACGCGGGTGATATCACCGGCGAGAGCGGCGCCGCCCTCGATGGTCAGAAAAGCGGCCGTCTTTCCTGCCTCCCATGCAGCCTGCATATCGGAAGCGGAACGGCAGGGGGAGATGCGGTCATGGAATTTTTCCATCTGGCGGTTAAAATTGTCACGGTTTGTTTCGTAGTAATCGATGGCGGCCTGTCCGCGGTGCTGATCCGGGATGAAGATGGCATAAAACTGTGCCCAGTGAACGTCAGACGGGATCGCGTTCAGGGAGAGCACACGGTCCGGATCATCAAGCGTGTCCGGGGTCAGCCCCTTATGGATACAGTCTGTGAGTGTGTCACAGTGCAGGTCGATCAAAGCATAGGGATTCATGGGAAATTCCTCCTGAAAATATATTTTGAATTTATTGTAACGGAACCGTTCAGACGTTTCCGTCAATTCTGTCTCCGGATCTTGCCTTTTAAGATCATCGGGTAGCGGATCAGGGCATCGGAATCAAGCGCTTCTTTTTTCATATCCACCGCGGTGATCTGGTGGTTTTCGTAGGTCGTATAGTAGTAGGTTCCAGTCTCGGCACTGCAGCAGGAGGTGTAGATCGTGATCTCATATTTTCCTTCTGCAACCTCACAGCAGCCGCGCTGCTGGTCCACAGAGCCTAAGATATGGAAGAATTGGCTGACGCTTTCTTCTTCGCTGTCACCGGAGATCGAGTTTGCGCGGGTGAATGCCACGCGGGCAAAGCGGGACTGGGAAGAGAGATCCCCCGGAAGACCGAGAGCGCCCATGCCGCGGCTGTAGGTGGCAAGCGGAAGCTCCGGAGAAAAATGATTTTCCGGCTGGCGCGGGGAAAGCCCGAGATAGTTATTTAAATGGAACATCTGCAGATCGAAGGGCGGATTGTTTGTGAGAACACCGGCAGGATCATCATGGACATGGAGTCCATCGGTCATGGATTCCACGACGATCGCCTCGTTTTTATCCGCAATGATCCAGTGGAGGCTTGCGGCAGGCATCTGCGGACTAAAAGGTGTTCCGACAAGATTCATGCGGGCAAGCGCTTCGCGGACCTCCGGAATAGTTGCGCACCGGCTTAAGATCCAGGGGATAAATTCAAACTGGGCAACATTCTGCATTCCATCCGTCGGCTCTGCATAGGCGGCGTTTCCGACAAAGTTGAGTCCTGCCATGCCGAGTCCCTTTTCGTTCATGGCATCATAATACAGAGGATAATTGTCTGCAACGTGCGCCATGCCGATGATGGCATAGTGGGATGCAAGCGTATCCATATGGCGGAACGGGATCGGGTAATTGCGGGGAGTGATCGTGATCTCCTCTCCGTAGGAAAATTCGTAATCCAGGGTTCTTCCAAAATAAAAGCCCTTTGTCTTGTAAGTTGCTGCTGTACACATAAGACAGGAACCTCCTTAAAAATAGTAAATTCGCAGCGCGTTTATCTCATTCGGAGACCTGACTCCCACGGAGACAAATTTGCTGTTACTCACCACCTGAAAGAGGCGGGAGTCTTTTCGCCTGAGATAAATACGGATATAGTTTCTTCTGCATAAAAAAGATTATACCGCATTTTTTGGAAAAATTCATTAAAAAGAGCTTTACAAAAACACTTTAGTATGGTAACATGATAACACGATGAAAACAGAGAAATGAAACCGGACAGAAAAATGCGGGCGGTTTTCGGATACGACGAAAAGCTGGTCCGGGCAGCCGGATCACGGACAGATAAGAGGAGGAAATAATGATGAAAAAGAGATTATTAAGCGCAGTTATGGCATCCGCAATGGTACTTTCCCTCGCAGCATGCGGCGGAGCAAAGACAGAGACAACAGCAGCAGAGACAACTGCCGAGAAAAAAGAGGAGACAACAACAGCAGGTACGACAGCTGCGGAGACGGCAGAAGCAGCAGGAGGCACACTGATCGTCGGCTTCGATCAGGATTTCCCGCCAATGGGATTTGTTGGTGACAACGGCGAATACACAGGCTTTGACCTTGATCTCGCGAAAGAGGTCGCAAGCCGTCTCGGTCTCGAATACAAGGCACAGCCGATCGCCTGGGACTCCAAGGATATGGAGCTTGAATCCGGCAACATCGACTGTATCTGGAACGGATTTACGATCACAGGCCGCGAGGATGATTATACCTGGACTACACCGTATATGGCAAACAAGCAGGTATTCGTTGTAGCGAACGATTCCGATATCAAGAGTCAGGCTGACCTTGCGGGAAAAGTCGTGGAAGTACAGGCCGATTCCTCCGCGGAGGCTGCGTTGAAGGAGAATCAGGATCTCGCAAATACATTCGGCCAGCTTTTAACGACACCGGATTATAATACCGCATTTATGGATCTCGAACAGGGTGCGGTTGACGCAGTCGCAATGGACGTGATCGTTGCAGGATACCAGATCAAGCAGAGAAACGCGGACTTTAAGATCCTTGACGATTCCCTCTCTGAGGAAGAATATGGCATTGGCTTTAAGAAGGGCAACACAGAGTTAAGAGATAAAGTACAGGGAGCGTTAGAGGAGATGGCTGCCGACGGCACATTAGCGAAGATCTCTGATGAATGGTTCGGCGAGGACGTTACGACGATCGGAAAGTAAGCGCGTGTCGGAGCTGTAGAAATCTTGCGGGATACGGAAATGCTGTTTGACAGACATTCCCATATCGGCTAAAATAGTAAAAGAATTTTGATTACGGGAACCGGAAAACAGTTCCCGTAATTTGTGTTATTTATCTCAGTCGAGAAGACTCCCACCTCTTTAGATGGTGAATAATAGCAAATTTGTCTCAGTGGGAGTCAGGTCTCTGACTGAGATAAACGCTCCGCGAGGATGCGCAGTGATTCTGTATGGAATATGTCAGCTTTGCTGACCAGAATCACGCGCCAAGTCTCACGGACGTTCGACTTGAATATGAAGGAAAGCAGGTAAAGATCGTATGGGTAAAATGACAATCGGGCAGATGGTCGCACAGCTCGCCAGTGGTATGCTGATCAGTACGCAGATCTTCGTGATCACGCTGATGTTTTCTCTTCCACTTGGACTTATTGTGGCGTTCGGACGCTTATCGAAAAATCGCGTGATCAGCATGATCGTAAAATTTTACATCTCTATCATGCGCGGAACTCCGTTAATGCTGCAGCTGATGGTCGTTTATTTCGGACCATACTATCTGTTTCATATTAAAGTCGGCAGCGGTTACCGCCTGACAGCGACCTTTATCGGCTTTGTGATCAACTACGCGGCATATTTTGCAGAAATCTACCGCAGCGGCATTCAGTCGATGCCGATCGGCCAGTATGAGGCGGCACAGATCCTTGGATACACGAAAGCTCAGACCTTTTTCAAGATCATTCTGCCTCAGGTTATCAAGCGCATTTTGCCGTCGATCACAAACGAGGTGATCACACTTGTAAAGGATACGTCCCTGTCATTCACCCTGAGTGTCGCTGAGATGTTCACGATCGCGAAAGCTCTGGCAGCATCCCAGACAAATATGATCCCGTTTGTCGCAGCCGGAATTTTCTATTATGTGTTCAACCTCATCGTGGCTGTCGTTATGGAGTGGATCGAGAAAAAGCTGGATTATTACCGGTAGGACTGGAGGTCTGTGGATCATGAATCTGTTAGAGTTAAATCATGTAGAAAAATCATTTGAGAACCTGTCCGTGCTGAAGGATATCTCCATCAGCATCGGCGAGGGCGAAATCGTATCCATCATCGGACCGTCCGGATCCGGGAAATCAACGCTGCTCAGGTGCGCGACAATGCTTGAGAAGATGGATGGCGGCGAGATCGTATATCTTGGGAAAAAAGCGGCATGGACGGACAAGGACGGACATGTGGTCTATGCGGATAAGAAGGACATGAAGGAGATCCGGAGCCAGTATGGTCTCGTGTTCCAGAATTTTAATCTTTTCCCGCATTATTCTGTGCTGAAGAATATCGTTGACGCGCCGATCCATGTGCAGAAGCGAGACAAGGAGAAGGTATATCAGGAAGCGAGAGAGCTGTTAAAGAAGATGGGACTGGCGGACAAGGAAGACTATTATCCCTGCCAGTTATCCGGAGGACAGTGCCAGCGTGTGGCGATCGCGAGAGCTCTGGCGCTGAACCCGAAGATCCTGTTCTTCGATGAACCCACATCAGCTCTGGACCCAGAGCTGACAGCCGAGGTGTTAAAGGTGATCCGTTCTCTGGCAGATCTGAATATCGCCATGGTGATCGTTACCCATGAGATGGCGTTTGCAAGGGATATTTCCCACCGCGTGATCTTCATGGAGGGCGGCGTGATCGTCGAGGAGGGAACGCCAGAGAAGGTGTTTGCATCCGATAATGAGAGAATGAGGAGCTTTCTGGGACGATATGGGGAGATCCTGTAATTATGTTGACCTCTCTTGCGTTAATATTTTTAGTGGGACTTTCCGCCGCAGCAATCTGCGGGAGGCTGCGGCTGCCGCGTATTATTGGTATGCTGTTCACGGGAATTATTCTGGGACCGCATGTTTTAGGTCTTCTGGATGACAAGATCCTGTCGATCTCATCGGAACTCCGGCAGATGGCTCTTATTATTATTTTATTGAAAAAATACCGGATGTGGGCTATAATGAGCGCAAAATATGCGGTATCAGGCAGGCGTTTTCATCAGGGACGTTTTATTTCACTGAGCTGATATTTGAAATACCGCAAAACAGGAGGCAATTATGGATTTCGAAAAATTATGCGCAGAAAGATATTCTCTTAGAAAATATGCAGATCGCCCGGTGGAGGCAGAAAAGCTGGAAAAGGTGCTGGAGGCAGGTCACAATGCACCGACGGCTCACAATCTCCAGCCGCAGCGCATTCTTGTGATGCAGAGCAGAGAGGCATTGGAGAAAGCAGAGGAGTGCACCGCATGCAAGTTCCATGCACCGGTGATCCTTGTTGTCGCGTATGATCCGGCGAAGGCCTGGAACCGTGAGGGAGATATGAAAAACCACGGGGAGATCGATGCGACGATCGCGGCGACACAGATGATGCTTCAGGCGGCAGATCTCGGTCTCGGAACCTGCTATGTCGGCATGTTCAGCCAGGAGAAGCTTCATGAGCTGTTCCCGGAGATGAAGGGACTTGTTGCGACTGCGATGCTTCCGCTCGGATATCCGGCAGAGACGGCGCATCCGTCAAGACTTCACACCGACAGAATGCCGTTAGATGAGATGGTGATCCGTCTGTAAAAGCATATACATAGATTCAGACCTGCCAAAGTGGAAGAAAGCCACGGGCAGGTCTCTTCTTTTTCTGAAGTGTTCGCGTTGCTGTACACGGGCAATGTCAGTGACGTGTTGTTACTGTACACGGGTAGGAATTTTCTGAACTGAAAATTCCGTACAATACAGTGGTGGTAGTGGATTTTGCCGATTCGGAATGCGAAGCATCGGCAAAATCCTGTTACAGTGCGCGGGCATGGAGTGCCCGTGTACTGTAACGACGTGTTCGCGGCATAAAAACTTTTGTTCGTATAAAAAATACACAAAATATCTTTTTTGTGGTAAAATATCGGACAGGAGGCAGCCTGAGATGACCGCTTCTGTTACTCAGTATTGAAAAACGGAGGAATGACAGATGGAATATAAGGTTTCCGAGAAGATTCAGAAGAAATTCGACACACTGACAAAGGATGCAAAGGTTCAGAAAGCCCTTCAGTTTATGGAAGATGACCAGAACGAGATCATCAACAGACAGATCGAGCTTACCCTGATCCCGGCACCGACGAACCATGAGCAGAAAAAAGCAGCGAGACTTCTTGAGATGTTTAAGGAGGAAGGTCTTACAGACTGCCATATCGACGAGTACGGCAACTGCATCGGAATCCGAAAAGGTACCGGTGGCGGAAAGACGGTTCTTGTAGAGGGACATATGGACACGGTATTCCCGCTTGATACAAAGCTTGAGATCGTCCGTGAGGACGGCTTTATCAAATGCCCGGGAATCGTGGATGATACGAGAGGATGTGCGACCGTCCTGTCTACGATCCGCGCTTTAAATGCGGCAGGAATTGAGACAAAGGGCGATATTCAGTTTGTCGGAACGGTTCAGGAGGAAGGAACCGGCGCGTTAAAAGGAATGCAGTATTATGTAAACCACCATCCGGAGCTGGATGCCAGCATTTCCGTTGACGGCCCGGGATTTCAGGAGATCACCTATGAGGCGACCGGAATCCAGACATACGAGATCAACTTCCACGGCATCGGCGGACATGCCTGCGGAGCCTTCGCAAAGGTAGCAAACCCGATCCATGCGGCAGGACGTGCGATCGCGAAGATCTCTGAGATCCAGGTTCCGAAGGAGCCGATGACTACATTTGCGGTGACCACCATGCAGGCGGGAAGCTTCGAGGCTGTCCATGCGATCGTTCCGGTGGCACAGATCCGCTTCAACTTCCGTTCGAACTCTCAGGAAGAGCTTGAGAAGCTCCGCAAGAAGATCTTCGATGCCATCGATGAGGCATGCAAGGAGGAGACAGAGCGCTGGGGCATGGATACGATCACATACGATGTAAAACATATCTGTGATGTCAATGCCGGCCATCAGGATGCCCATGCGCCGATCGTAGAGGGCGCCATGGCGGCGGCAGAGTATCTTGGATGCGAGGAGCCGAAGCTTGGAAACGGTGGTTCCACAAACTGCAACCGTGCTCTCGAAGCAGGACTTCCGGCAGTGTGCCTCGGCATGGGCGCGGATTATGATATCCACGCGCATATGCTTTCCGAGCAGTTTAAGGTCGAGGGCGCATATAAGGGCTGCCAGCAGACATTGCTGCTTGCGCTGCTCTGCGCGGGCATGGATGATGTGGAGAGCATTATCGAGAAATAGCAGGACAAAATGAAAGCTTAGTATGAAAACGGCACAGACCTGTCAGGTAAATGGCGGGGGTGTGCCGTTTTTGATCGACCGATCTGCATGGTGACACTTTTTATGAAAAGCCGCACATTTGCCGCAGAAAATCAAGGAAAAAGCAAGAAATAATCACCTTGACACTATGTAGTGCGTTGGATAAAATAGAGAATGACAGTTGGATTGTGCCGATCTGCAGTCGAAAGCGTGCTGCAAGCTTGCTCGCATAAACGCTTTTGAATGAAAAGCGGTATAAGGGCAACGCCCGGAGCTTCTTGTGCGCCGGAGGCGAACAAGAAGAGAGCAATCCGGTAACTGAAAATAAAAAAGGCAGGATGGAATCATGAAAAAAATAAGAATGCTTCTTCCGACAGGCGCTGTGATCGGCATGCTGGTGGTGGGAACAGCGTTTCCTGCGATGGCAGCGGCAGATAGCGATACGGCAAAATTTGTACGCGGCACTACGATCAATGCGGTGGATGTCTCCAAGCAGACGGCACAGCAGGCGAAAGGATATCTGGAAGGTTATTTCAACGAACACTACGAGATTAAAATACAGGACGCGGACGGCAACCTGGAAGTCTTAAAGGGAACCGATGTCGGTTACCACTTAAACGTTACCGGCAGCGTCGATGATATTTTAAAGGAGCAGAATGACACAGGAAGAAAGACGGGGCCCGGCTCTGACCAGAGCTACACAGTGACCGTGGAGGCAACTCTCGATGACGGGAAGCTTGCCGCAGCGCTGGCAAACCTGCACTGTGTGACGGCGGCAACACCGACTTCCAACGCGTATATCTCTGCTTACGAGGAAGGAAAACCCTTTACGATCGTTCCAGAAGTTCAGGGAAACGAACTGGATATGGATAAAATGAAGGCTGCCGTTAAATCAGCACTTTTAAGCCAGAAAAAACAGATCCGGCTTGCAGACGAGGATTGCTATAAAAAGATCACCGTAAAATCTGATGACGCGAACCTGGTACAGCTCTGCACAACATTAAACGCATACAAGGATATCCAGATTACATATGTGTTTGGATCCAGCAGAGAGACCCTGGATGGTCTGGAACTGGCAAAATGGGTGACTGGGACGAACGGCACCGAGATCCAGGTAGACCGTGACAAGGCAGTAGCATATGTGAAGTCTTTAGCGGATAAGTATGACACTTACGGAAACCATAAGTATAAGACGACATCCGGCCGGGATGTTGTTGTATACGGAAAATATGGCTGGAAGATCAACCAGACAGCCGAGACAGACGCCCTCGTGGAGGCAGTAAAAGCGTGCCAGACAACGGAGCGCGAGCCGATCTACGAGAGCCGCGGCGCGACCCACGATGGTTATGATTTCGGACAGACTTATATCGAGGTGGATCTTGCCACACAGCATCTCTATTTCTATAAAGATGGAAAAGTGATCATCGACAGCCCGTTCGTATCCGGAAACGTGTCAAAGAACTACACGACACCTCCGGGACTCTTTGAGCTGTATTATAAACAGAAAGACCGTGTATTAAAGGGAGAAGATTATGCGGCTCCTGTAAAATACTGGATGCCGTTCAACGGTGGGATCGGACTTCATGACGCGGACTGGAGAAGCAAGTTCGGCGGAACGATCTACCAGACAAACGGTTCCCACGGATGCATCAACCTGCCGCCGAAGGTAGCAGCACAGGTGTATGAGAACGCATATAAGGGAATTCCGATCATCTGCTGCAATTAAAGCGGGGACGGATCTCAAAAAGGATGAAAAGTAACTGTTCAGTATGGCTGCGCATTTACGAAAAATAATTATGGAAAGAATATTCATCAGAGGGAGATATGCACCGGAAAAGGTGACAAAAGCCGCAGCATGAATACCGAAAGGGAAAGAAAAAATGGATAAACAGCAGGTTTTAAATCAGTTAAGAAACGCAAAGGAGATCTATGTTATCATGTCTCTGTGCACAAAAATGCCGTATGTGGTATGCGACAAAGAGACATTCGATGACGAAGTTCTGCTCTATTTTAAGGAAGAAGATATCAGACGTGAGGGCAAGCGCCTCATCGAGGAGAAGATTCCGGTACAGATCGCGAAAGTCGACGCGAACCAGATGCTTCACTTTTATGGAAACCTTTACACGATGGGTGTAAACTGCCTGATGGTAGACCAGTATATGGAGAGCGAGTGCCGGATCCAGCTTTCGGAGCTTGTGAACCGTCCGGGCCAGAATAAGCCGGATGCACCGGAAGAAGAGAAGAAAACCTGGATCGAGAACCCGAGCCTTCATCTGACCGCCCTGTACTTTATGCAGGAGCTTCGCAGACAGAAATTCGAGAAGATGCCGGATGAGTTAAAGGAGATGCAGGAGGAGATCCTTGCAGACTTTACCCGCGGAACATACATCACCGCATTTCAGGAAGGTGCGGGCGTTCCGTTATTAAAACAGAAAAACGGTGATGCGTACCAGCCGATCTTTACGGACATCATTGAGTTCGGAAAATTCAACTCGAAGAACCAGTTCAAAGCGATCGCGGTAACCGCAGATAAGATCCCGAGCATCCTCGTAAAAGAGGCAAAGGGAGTGGTTGTAAACCCGTTTGGCGTTAATCTCCAGATGCCGATCACAAAGCGTACTGTTCCGAACCCGGAAGCTGCTGCACATGCGGATGCCCAGGCGGCAGTTCAGGCAACTCAGGTCGAGGTCAATGCGACTCATGAGAGAGCAGGCGCTGAGGAAGAGAGCGGAGCCGGGAATAAGGCAGAGAACTAAAGAAAAATTATGAAACTCCGGCGTGTCCGCATCACGGAAAACAGTGAGCAGGATACGGCGGAGTTTGTAATACTTCCCGGTCTCAGGGAGCAGGCCCGCAGAGGTGGGATAAGGAGGTTGACAGCTTTGGAGAGTGACAGAAGGAAGATCGAAGAAACATATTTAAAGGCAGTGGATATCGGATATTCCTACCGCCTCGCAAAGAAGATGGAGGAATTTAAGAGCAATCCGGTCCTTGGCTACCGCACAGCGGGATCGAAGGCGGAATTTGATACCGGGGAATTCCTGAAGGCGGAGATGGAGCGGATCGGGCTCTCTGATATCCATAAGGATGAGATCTGTCTGGATTCCTGGGAGTTTGAGAAGGCGGTCATGCGGTTTACGGACCGAGACGGAGAAAAACATGAAATCCAGCTCGGCGCTTATCAGACGGAGTTTGTGACGGATGGATGGAAAGAGTATCCACTTGTCTACGCCGGACGCGGAAAGGAAGCGGACTATGACGACGTGGATGTGACAGGATGCCTTGTGATGGTGGATATCAATCAGCGAGATGAGTGGTGGATCAACTATCCGGTATATCAGGCCCGCTTAAAGGGCGCGGCGGCGGTGATCGCGGTTCAGGACAACGGCTATGGGGAGATCGACAGTGAGGCGTTAAATGCCCAGGATATCGCAGGACCGAAGGACGCCCCGGCGTTTTCCATGTCGAGAAAGGATGCGGAGATCCTGAAAGCGGCATTAAAGGAGAAACCGCGGATCACGGTACAGTTTGACGCGAAATCCGTAGTGAAGGAAAATATGCCATCCTATAATGTCTGGGGAACCATTCCCGGAAGGTCGGAGGACATGATCCTGCTCAGCGGCCATTATGACTCTTATTTTGATGGATTTCAGGATGATAACTGCGCTATCGCGCTGATGTTTGGGATCGCCAGGACGCTTTTAGAAATTGGATATAAACCTGAGAAGACCATCGTTTTCTGCTGTATGGCGGCGGAAGAATGGGGGATCGAGAACTCCAAGTATGACTGGTCTACCGGTGCATGGCAGCAGGTATTTAAGCTCCGTCCGGAATGGCAGGGAAAGGTCATCGCGGACCTGAATTTCGAGCTCCCGGCCTACGCCCACAATCCCTGGGACGCGATCCGGTCCACCTACGAATATGAAGACTTCCTGACGGAATTTGTGAAAGAGTTTCCTGTGGACGCGAGAAAGGTCTACCCGGAAGGTCTCGGGGTCCAGTGCCCGATCGAGACATGGTCGGATGATTTCTCCGTTGCGATCTCAGGAATTCCGTCCATGGTGAATGAATTCAGCAGCGCGGAGTTTATGGAGACCCATTATCACTCCCAGTTTGACAACGACGAGTATTACAACGCGGATGTGTTCCGGTTCCACCATGAGCTGTATGGACTTCTTGTCATGGCATTCGACCGGGTGAAAGTTGCGCCGGTGAATGTTGGAAGAACGCTCCAGGCGCTCCAGGAGAGCGTCAGACCGGTTACGGGACGGGAGGACGAGAAGAGTATCCGGGTTCTGCTGGAGCGGACGGCTGAGGCGAAGAAGATCGCGGATGAGGTGTACCGGAAGGTAAAAGAAATTAATGATGTGAAGAATGCCGATGCTGCATGCTGTATACATAAAGGCGGTCAAGAATCTCATATAGAAGAA
Source organism: Pilosibacter fragilis (assembly GCF_032490495.1). Lineage (NCBI taxonomy): Bacteria > Bacillati > Bacillota > Clostridia > Eubacteriales > Clostridiaceae > Pilosibacter > Pilosibacter fragilis. The sequence goes on from NZ_JAVYJB010000005.1 coordinate 158,278, forward strand.
AAATCCGAGGCCGATGGGGCGGATGCAGCGGAAAGTGCGACTGTTCAACGTGGCGAAAATGCAGCGGATACAGAAGCGAATGATAGAAACGCTGCGCTCCAGAAACAGCTTCTTTACCTATTCCGCAAATGCCAGGACTATTTCGTCCGGCTGAACTGGCACGATGAGGTCCTGTTCCCCCACGAGGCTGCCCAGAGCAATCTGCGCCATATCTGCGACGCGGTCCGAAGTCTGGAGAACGGGGATGTGCAGGGGGCTCTGGATGCCCTGTACCTGGTGGACAACAACCAGTACGCGTTCCAGTTCGATGATGAAGTGTACCACTACTTTACGGAATATGTCCTGAATCAGGACTGTGACCGGTTACAGTGGGGTGCCGGACGGATCGTCCACCATGTGGATCTCTCGAAGGAGGTCAAGAGCCTCCAAAAGAAGATCGCGGAAGGCAGACATGACGTGTCGGAGGAACTTGCCGCTCTCAGAAAAATGGAAGAAGAGCAGCTTGTCTGCTTTGACGATGATATACGATATATGACCCAGGCCGTGGATACGTTGACGGCGGGGTTAAAAAAAGCGAAAGAGGTGTTGGATTTTTAGTTATGGACAGCCAGATATTGTACCGGGTACAGAGAGAAGATCTGCCCAGGCTCCAGAAGATGCTGGTAGAATGTTTTGCCAGGGACCCGCTCTATGAGACTCTGATCCCGGATGCCGAGACGAGAAAACGGCTGATGCCGGAGCTTTTTGAGTGTGATCTGAACGAATTTTATGAGACATGTGAGATCTTTGCGGACAGCCCGGAGTTAAACGGACTGCTGGTCGTCTCCGATGAGGCGGAGGAGTATGATCCGGTCCGCTTTTACCTGACGGAGGCGTGGGCATCCTTGAAGACAGATGAGTATCTGATCAAGGAGGATAAGAGCTTAAAGACGCTGTGGAATTTTATCAGGGGACGTGATTACTTAAACTCCCACTGGACCGCCCAGCTCCACCAGGAGAACCGTTTACATATCATCTATCTCGCGGTGAGCCCGAATGTGCAGCACCACGGAGTTGCGGAGAAGCTTATGGATGACGCGATCCGCTATGCGGAGAAACATCGGATGATGATCTCGCTGGAGACACATAATGAGAAGAATGTGGCGTTTTATGCGCATTTTGGATTTAAGGTGTTTGGGATCGTCGAGAAGGGGATGGGACTAAAGCAGTATTGTTTAGTAAGAGAAATTTGACAATAGAGACTTAACTCAACATTTTGTACATAAAACAAGGACCTCAGCGATTGGCAGCCGCTGAGGTCCTTGTTTTATGGTATATATTGAGGAATAAATTTGCCCTTATTGGCAAATGGGGCAACGATATAAATTGAGATCAATTATCTCTGAACACGTCCGGATCCATCGCCGCCAGCTAATTTCTTAACTTCATCTACGGAAACCATGTTCATGTCGCCTTCGATGGAGTGCTTTAAGCAGGAAGCTGCTACTGCGAACTCGATGATGCTCTGAGCATCCATGTCGCTTAAGCAAGCGTAGATCAGTCCGCCGCCGAAGCTGTCGCCGCCGCCTACACGGTCAACGATGTGCATTGCGTATTTCTTGCTGAAGTAGTAGTCCTTGCCATCGTATAACATAGCGGACCAGTTGTTATCGTTTGCGGAGATGGACTCACGAAGTGTGATAGCAACCTTCTGGAAACCGAAACGGTCAGCAAGCTGTTTTGCAACGTCCTTGTAACCCTCGTGGTTTACAGCGCCCTTTGTAACGTCTGTGTTGGAAGCCTTGATACCGAATACATCGGAAGCATCCTCTTCGTTTGCGATGCAGACATCAACATATTTGCAGAGCTCACCCATAACCTCGCCTGCTTTAGCCTTTGTCCAGAGCTTATTTCTGTAGTTTAAGTCGCAGGAAACTGTGATGCCGAGTTCTTTTGCTTTCTTACATGCCTCAAGGCAGATAGCAGCAACAGTGTCGTTTAATGCCGGTGTGATACCTGTGAAGTGGAACCAGTCAGCGCCCTCGAAGATCTTAGCCCAGTCGAAATCTTCCGGAGTAGCCTCGGAGATTGCGGAATGTGCACGGTCATAGATAACCTTGGACGGTCTCTGGGAAGCACCTTTTTCAAGGAAGTAGATACCTACACGGTCACCGCCGCGTGTGATAGTGGAAGTATCAACGCCGTATCTTCTTAACTCGTTGACAGCAGCCTGGCCGATCTCGTGCTTCGGAAGCTTTGTAACGAATGCAGCGTCAAAACCGTAGTTTGCAAGGGAAACAGCTACGTTAGCCTCGCCGCCGCCGTAAGTAGCGCCGAAGTTGTTAGCCTGAACGAAACGATAGTATCCCTCCGGAGCGAGACGGAGCATGATTTCACCAAATGTAATAACTCTCTTGGACATGAGGATTCTCCTTAAATTTTAATATAATTTATAATCAGATAATGTAGCGTGACGGGAAGTGCGAACGCCACTTCGTTTGCACAGCGCGACGGGAACCGCGAACTCCGCTGCGCTACGTTTGCGTAGCGTAAAATTGCACGTTGTGCAATTTTACTTATTTCTGAACAAGGTGTACTGCGAAGCCGCCGATCTCGTCTGCGAGATAGATTGCTGTCATCTTGTCGCCTTTGAACTTAGCGGACTCTTCGTTGAACTTGTAGCCCATCATCTCAAGGTAGTTTTTAGCTCTTACTACAGAGTTTGTAGCAACGGCGATATGACCCTTGGAGCCAAGTCCCTTGGACTTCATAGCCTCAACAGCGGTTCCTGCGAATACGGAGCTGTTGCCGACTTTCTTTGTGAATCCGAACAGACCGTCGAATGCGTCAGCAGTTTTTTCAGCTTCAGCTTCGCTGTCGCAGTTGATTCCGATATGAGCGAGCTCAAAACCGAGCATTGTCTGAACAGCTTCCTTTGTGAGGTCGCGGATCTTATCGAACTCACCGGCAGCTACGAGGTCTTTCTTAACCATCCAGCTTCCGCCGCAAGCAAGGATCTTGTCAAATGCAAGGTAGGAGTTGATGTTCTTAGCGTTGATTCCGCCTGTCGGCATGAACTTCATCTGTGTGTACGGAGCTGCCATAGCTTTGATCATGTTGATTCCGCCAGCCTGCTCAGCCGGGAAGAATTTAACAACATCAAGGCCAAGGGAGATCGCCATCTCAACATCGCTCGGATTGGAAGTACCCGGAGTTACCGGAATTCCCTTATCTACACAGTATTTAACAACGGTCGGGTTTAAGCCCGGGCTTACGATGAATTTTGCGCCTGCGTTTACTGCACGGTCAACCTGCTCAGTTGTAAGAACAGTACCTGCGCCAACTAACATCTCCGGGAATTCTTTTGCCATAATACGGATGGACTCTTCTGCTGCAGCTGTACGGAATGTAACCTCAGCGCACGGAAGACCGCCCTCGCAAAGTGCCTTTGCAAGCGGTGCTGCATCCTTTGCATCGTCAAGTACAACAACCGGAACAATACCAATTTTCTGGATTTTCTCTAAAACTTCGTTCATGATTCCTGTCTCCTTTTTTGCTTTATAAATTTAGGAAATTCAGTTTTAGTCAATAATCAAGTCATATTGAGTCTTAATACCGAGTTTCATAATACGGAACTAAGTTTCGCATTGCGGTATCATCTAAATTAGATTATACTCATGAGATTCGAATTGTCAATAGCGAAAAAGCCTAATTTTACTGGATTTTCTGAGTAAAACTGCCGAAAAACAAATTGCTTCATTTTATTATGGAAGTGTGGTAAACTATAAAAAGTAAAAACAAGGGAACCATAAGAACAGAAAAATATTTCCTGTGAAAGACCGGGAACGGCTGCCGGAGATGAGCGGCAGTTAGAAAGGGAAAAAACAATTATATGGATATACAGTTTCAGAAGCTGGGCGCCGAGAATTTTGCGGAACTCAGTAAGTATTATGGAAGGCGCCACGACAATACCTGTGACAGTGTGATGCTTGATAATTTCCTCTGGGCGGATTACTATCATGTCCACTTTTGCGAGAGAGATGACAAGGCAGTTCTCTGGATCATGAAGATTTTAGGAAAGATGTATGCCTCTCTTCCTGTGTGCGCCATCGAAGATATGCCCCACTACTTTAAAGAGATCGAACAGTATTTCAACGATAATCTTCATCTGCCGCTTGAGATCTATCTGGCGGACCAGGAGGCGGTGGACTGTTTAAATCTCCCGGCGGACCGCTACTCCGTAACGGAGCTTCCGGATGCAAAGGACTACCTTTACAGCGCGGAGGCGTTGAAGACATTGGCCGGAAAGGCGCTCCACAAGAAGAAAAACAACCTGAACGCGTTCAAAAAAGCATATGAAGGAAGATATGAGTACCGGACGCTCTGCTGTTCGGACGGCTGCGAGATCTGGAAGTTTCTGGATCAATGGAGAGAGGGAAAAGGCCAGGAGGTCGAGGGACACTTGGATTATGAAGTGGAAGGAATCCACGAGATCTTAAGGAACTGCTCGATGCTGTCAGTCCGCATGGGAGGGATCTATGTGGATGACCGGTTGGAGGCGTTCTCCATCGGAAGCTATAATAGTAAGGAAAAGATGGCGATCATCCACATCGAAAAGGCGAACCCGGAGATGCGCGGACTTTACCAGATGATCAACCAGCAGTTCCTGATCCATGAATTCCCCGAGGCGGAGATCGTAAACCGTGAGGATGATATGGGACTCCCGGGACTCCGTCAGGCGAAGATGTCCTATGCGCCGATGGATTTCGCGAGAAAGTATCGGATTAAACAGTTAGATTTTGAGGCACAGAGCGCGGAGTAAAGTATGATACGGTATTTGGAGACAGAAGAAAAGGGAAGATGCCTGGATCTCTGGAGAGAGGCGTTCCCGGAAGATTCCACGGAATTTTGTGATTATTATTTTAAGGAAAAAATGAAGGACAACAAGGTACTTGTCCGGGAGGAGAACGGTGAGATTGTATCCATGCTCCACCGGAACCCGTACAGGATCTATATGCGGGGAAGTGAGGCTGTGTGCGACTATATCGTCGGCGTTTCCACACTGGTTGCTGGGCGCCACAAGGGATACATGAGAAGTCTCATGCTGGCGATGCTGCGGGACATGCAGGAAGAACGGATGCCGTTTACGTTTCTGATGCCCGCAAGAGAGTCCCTGTACCGTCCCTACGATTTCCGGTATATTTATGATCAGCCGCGCTGGGTCCTCAAATATAATCCCCACATCCACAGAGAGCCCTGTAACCTGAAGACGCTGGGTGCAGATCTGGCGGAGTGGCAGACTGCCTGGTTAAAGAGAAAATATGAGGTCTTTGCGATCCGCGATGAGGCATATTTACAGCGGATGGAGAAGGAGCTTGCCAGCGAAAATGGAACCTGCACACTGCTCTATGACGATGACTGGTTTATCGGAATGCAGAGTGAGTGGGGCTTAAAGGAACGGGAGATGCGTTATCTCTACACCGGAGAACATTACCGGAGCGAGGCGGGACGGAAGCCGGCGATCATGGCGCGTATCGTCTGCATGCCGGAGTTCGTAAAGACGATCCGGTTAGCGGAGAACTGTCCGCAGGATGAAGTGACGGTGGAGATCGGGATCAACGATCTCTTCGTACCGCAGAATCAGGGTGCATGGCTGTGGCAGCTGACAAAGGAAGGCTCGAGGATGATCCAGGAATCCCGGTTTATCGCAAAGGGGAAAATGGAGGTCCTGACGATCTCGGAGCTTACCGAGTGGCTGTTTGGATACCGGACACCGGCGCAGGTGGCGAAGATTCCGTATGGGGAGTATATTGAGCCGTTTCGCGGAGTGTTCTTAGATGAAGTTGTGTAAATGATATCAGGGTCAAACGGTGCATGATCCGCTGACAGCAAAGCAGAAAAGCGCATGATATCAGATGTGAGATGACTCCCACCTCTTTAGGTGACGAGCAGCAAGAATGCCGAGACGTTCTTGAATACAGAAAGGAGAGATCTGTCATGACAGAGCGGGAAACATTAAAAAAGTGGCTGGATGAGAGCAGCAATATCGTATTTTTTGGCGGGGCTGGCGTGTCCACGGAGAGCCATATTCCGGATTTCAGGAGTACGGACGGACTGTACAACCAGCAGTATGATTATCCGCCGGAGACGATCTTAAGCCATTCCTTCTATATGAGAAAGCCGGAGGAATTTTACCGATTCTACCGGAACAAGATGCTGTTTCCGAACGCGGAGCCGAACAGAGCTCATAAGGCACTTGCAAAGTTAGAGAAAATGGGAAAATTAAAGGCAGTCGTGACACAGAATATCGACGGACTGCATCAGAAAGCGGGCAGCAGGGAGGTTTTGGAGCTCCATGGTTCTGTACTGCGGAATTACTGCACACGCTGTGGAAAGTTCTATGGACTGGATGCAATCTTAAATTCTACGGGAGTTCCGAAATGTACCTGCGGCGGAACGATCAAGCCGGATGTAGTCCTCTATGAGGAAGGTCTGGATCAGGAGACCATCGAAAAATCCGTGAAATATATCGCGAATGCGGATGTGCTGATCATCGGCGGAACGTCCCTCACGGTATATCCTGCAGCGGGGCTCATCGATTATTACCGGGGACATAAGCTGGTCCTCATCAATAAATCCGTGACATCGATGGATAACCGCGCGGATCTCGTGATCAGCGGGCCGATCGGGGAGGTTCTCGGGGACGCAGTCGGAGTATAAACAAATATTGTTTAGAATGATCGATGAATGCCGCAGTAAGTTTGAACATCATACATAGGCTGGAATGGGCGCACATATAAAGCGCGCGGCAAAAGCGCAGAAAACAGGAGGCAGAAACTATGTATCAGGCAGCAGAGAATCGTTATGAGACTATGGAGTATAAACGCTGTGGAAGAAGCGGTTTAAAGCTTCCGCGGGTCGCGCTGGGATTATGGCAGAATTTCGGACTGGAAAAGACGATTACAGATCAGGAGGAGATCCTGTGCCATGCATTCGACCGCGGGATCACACACTTTGATCTTGCGAACAACTACGGACATCCGGCAAACGGCCTTGCGGAGAAAAATTTCGGTCAGGCGCTTAAGGACTGTCTTGGTACATACCGGGATGAGCTTGTGATCTCCACAAAAGCCGGATATGATATGTGGCCGGGACCTTACGGAAACTGGGGTTCCAGAAAGTATTTGATGGCGAGTCTCGACCAGAGTTTGAAGCGCTTGGGGCTTGATTATGTCGATATTTTCTACCATCACAGACCGGACCCGGAGACACCGATCGAGGAGACGATGGGAGCACTGAGCGATATCGTCCGCAGCGGAAAAGCGCTTTATGTCGGACTTTCCAATTATAAAGAGGAAGAGACGAGAAAAGCAGTAAAGATCCTGAAGGAGAACGGAACGCCGTGCCTGATCCACCAGCCGCGCTATAATATGCTGGAGCGCTGGGTGGAGGACGGACTTCTCTCCGCGCTTGATGAAAACGGAGTGGGCTGTATCTGCTTTTCCCCGCTCGCTCAGGGCGCACTGACAGATAAATACCTGAAGGGGATCCCGGCAGGTTCCCGCGCATCCCGTGAGGGAACGACGGTGGCACAGCGGTATCTTTCTGATGAACAATTAGAAAAAATCAAACAATTAAACCAACTTGCGGAAGAACGCGGACAGACGCTGGCGCAGATGGCTATCGCCTGGATCTTACGCCGCCCGGAGGTGACAACGGTCCTGGTGGGCGCCAGCAGAGTTTCGCAGCTGGATAACAGTCTTGCGGCGCTTGAGGGCACGGGATTTTCGGAGGATGAGCTGAAAAAGATCGACGAGATCCTGGCATAAAAGAACTTAGAACAGGATCAACACGCAGAAAACGTATGAAGCGTGAAAATTTGTAAGAAATAAGAGATCGTTTGAGAAGACAGGTTTCAGGCAACAGGAGACATAGAGAATGGTATATGAAGTAGGCGATATCGTAAAATTAAAGAAACCGCATCCCTGCGGCAGTCAGGAATGGGAAATCCTGCGCGTGGGCGCAGACTTCCGTTTAAAATGCATGGGCTGCGGCCATATGGTCATGGTGACGAGACGGCTGGTGGAGAAGAATACCAGAGGACTCAGGAAACCGGATGGGACGGAAGTAAAATAAAGGAAACTTGAAAAACAAAAACCAGCCACATGGGATCCATTAGAGCGGGAAGCGTAATGGAAAACATGTGGCTGGTTTTTGAGTTCGGAGGCAACTATAAAAGCGCACAGATCTTCTCAACCGCGTCCTGCGGCCCCTTGGTATTCGGGATATCGTACTTTGCATATTTCTTATATAACCCGCGTCGCGTGAGATAGGTATTCTCGATTTCCTCTTTTGTATGGTTCTTAAATAACGGTCGTTCCGGGTGTAACGCAAGGTTCCGGTAGCAGTCCTCGAACGGGCGGTCGATATAGAAGATCGTGCCGCTCTTTTCGAGGATCTCCCCATTCCGGTCAAAGGTCAGCATTCCGCCTCCGGTAGAGACCACGGACGGGCCGAGGTCGCATACCTGATGGGCGATCTCATGTTCATAGTCCCGGAACAAAGACTCCCCGCCTTTTGCGAAGATCTCCGGGATTGTCATCTTGTAATGTTCGATCAGCATCTGATCCGTATCGTAAAAGGGGAGACCGAGCTGTTCGGAGAGAAGTTTCCCGATAGTGGTCTTTCCGCTGCTTGTGAAGCCGCATAAAATAATTGGATGTTCTGGTGTCATGTCTGGTTCCTCTCGAAAGGTCTGCTGATTCTGGCGAAAGTATTCTGCGTTTTTGATAATACCGCACCGGGTATCAAATGAGCCGGCAATGTCGGTCTGTAAATGAAAAGCACATATAAAATACCATAGATATAGAAGAAAGGCAATAAGAGTGAGGACAAAGTTTCCGGGAATAGCAGAAGCGGTTTCCTAAAACGTGGGCGGGCGAGTCTGCCGACACATATTTTACTCCGACTTCAACAATGGATAATGCCCCAAAAACTGCTGCAGCGCCAGATTCCCGGAGGATCTTTTCCACGCCGCAATGATCTCAACGACCTCCTCTTCGCCGATCAGCGGGATAAACACAAGGTTTTCCGCATTTGTCAGCTTATGCGTCACATAGGAAGGAATAATGGAGATCCCTTCCTCGATGGATACCATCATGAGAATACTCTCCACATCGTTGGAACGGAAGAAGATGTCCGGATGATATCCGGCCTGCTCATACATCTCGTAGAAGCGGAGGTCACTGACGGAATCCCCGGTGCTGGACGGGGTCATGAACAGCAGGCGTTCGCCGTGGAGCTCTGACCGCTGAAGGGATTCCCGCCTGGAAAGTGGATGATTGCTGTAAACCGCTACCATCAGAGGACTGCGTTCAATGAGCCGGTATTCAATGGACTCGTTTTTCACGAGCTCCGTGCTGTCCCAGGTAAAAATAATATCATATTCGTCCTTCAATAGCCCCGCGGCGAGAAGATCGGTGTTCCGGCGGTAACAGGAGACAAGAATATTTGGATACTTATTATGGAAGAAACGCAGGGAGTTGGAAAAATTGCTTCGCTCAAAGCCTTTTGTATATCCGATCCGCAGGGTTCCTACCATACCGGTTGAAACCTCCTGAATCCGGTTTACCGCCTGATCAATGCGGCCGAGGATCGACCTTGCATCACTTAGAAATGCGCTTCCGGCCGGAGTCAGGGAGATCGGGCGGCTCGACCGGTCAAAGAGCGGGATGCCGAGGCTGTCTTCTAACGCGCGGATCTGCTGGGTGATGGCAGTCTGGGTAATATAAAACTGGTCCGCGGCTTTCGTGAAGCTGCGGCATTCAGCGGCGGTCACGAAGTAGCGCAGCTGGTTTGTGTTCATAAGCTCCTCCTAAAAAATAGGAATAAATCGCCCCACTCTGTGGGAAGCATCGTTACTCTTCGTAAAAGATAAGTTTTTCTTATGATATCATACAAAATGCGCGGTTGCAAATCCTTTTACCGGGCGGTATCATAAGACTACTGATGCTGGATGGCGCAACAAGGGCAGATATGTTCCAAACGGAACATGCTGTACCATACCGAATACAGTAAGGCAGCAGGATAAGAGCTGCGGATAAGACAGGCGCGGGCCGCAGCTGTAAGAGGGGAGTTATGCTTATGAAACGAGAAAATTTTGGCTCACGTTTAGGCTTTTTACTGGTAAGCGCGGGCTGTGCGATCGGAATTGGAAATGTGTGGCGGTTCCCGTATGTAGCGGGACAGAACGGCGGCGGCGTGTTCGTCCTGTTCTACCTGCTGTTCCTGTTGTGTATGGGCGTCCCGGTCCTCACAATGGAGCTTGCGGTGGGTCGTGCGGGACGAAAGAGCGCGGTCGGCGCGTATCGGGTCCTGGAAAAGCCGGGCAGTAAATGGCATGTACACGGATGGTTCTGTATCCTTGGCTGTTACCTGTTAATGATGTATTACACAACCGTATCCGGCTGGATGCTCAGCTATTTCGTGAAGTTCGCGATGGGAACATTCACCGGAATGAATACGGATCAGGTCGCGGGAGTATTTGGGGATATGCTTGGCAATCCCGGTGAGATGGGATTCTGGATGGCTGTGACTGTTGTTGTCGGATTCTTTATCTGCAGCAGAGGTCTTCAGAATGGCCTTGAGAAGATCACAAAATGGATGATGGCGGCGCTGTTATTGCTGATCCTGGTGCTTGCGGGACACAGCCTGATCCTTCCGGGCGCGAAAGAGGGACTGAGCTTTTATCTTCTCCCGGATTTCAAACGCGCATCGGAGGTCGGGCTCGGATCGGTGATCATGGCGGCCATGAACCAGTCCTTCTTTACATTAAGCCTTGGCATTGCGGCAATGGAGATCTTCGGGAGCTACATGTCCGAGGAACATACGCTTGCAGGTGAGGCGGTACGGATCTGCGGCCTTGATACGCTGGTAGCCCTTTCCGCCGGACTGATTATCTTCCCGGCATGCTTTTCCTTCGGCGTACAGCCGGATGCCGGCCCACAGCTGATCTTCATCACACTTCCGAACGTGTTTGCAAACATGGCAGGCGGACGGATCTGGGGCATGCTGTTCTTCTTATTTATGTCGGCGGCAAGCTTCTCAACCGTTATCGCCGTGTTCGAAAATCTGCTTTCCAGCTGCATGGATAACTTTGGATGGAGCAGAAGGAAGGCTTCCGTGGTCAACTGCATTTTCGTCCTGATCGCCAGCCTGCCCTGTGTTCTGGGCTACAATGTATGGAGTAACCTCCACATCATCGGCGCGAGAGATGTTCTGGATTCTGAGGACTTCTTAGTCAGTAACCTGCTTTTACCGCTTGGATCCCTTGTTTATCTCTTATTCTGCGTGAGCAAGTGGGGATGGGGATATGATAAGTATCTCGCGGAGGCAAACAAGGGAGCGGGACTTAAGATGCCGGGGGCGAACTGGGCGAAGATCTATTTCCGGTATGTTCTTCCGGTGCTGATTTTGGTGATCCTGATCCAGGGACTGATCGGATAACAGGCTGTCCGATATGCACGAAATTCATAAAAAGACAGGAATTTATGAAAAACTTATCGGTTTAACGCGATATATACATAAAAACTTTAAAGCGTAAAAGCTTTTATATTGAATATCGAAATAACCTGTGTTATAATAATCATCGCAAATACAAAAAAGAGGAGAGTACCACAATGAAAAAGATGATTGCACTGGGCATGGCCGCTATGATGTGCCTGTCCATGACTGCATGCAGTGTCTCCACATCTTCCAAGACCGAGACGACCGCAGCAGCAACAGAAGCAGCTGAGACAACTGCAGAAGCAGCAAAAGACAGCGAGACAACCGCAGAGGCTGCCGGCGATCTTGTTGCGACCGCAGATTATCCGACAAAACCGATCACAATGATCATTCCTTACGGTGCAGGCGGAACAACCGATACATGGGGCAGAAAGCTTGCAGTTCTGCTTGAAAAATATTTAGGACAGCCGATTACCGTTACAAACCAGGGTGGCGCGTCCGGATCCATCGGAAGCCAGTTCGTAAAAGAGCAGCCGTCTGATGGCTACACACTTCTTGTGTGTGCAGAGACGATGGGAACCTACAGAACCATGAATATCTGTGACCTTGGATACGATGATTTTACCGTTATCTCTCCGTTGGTTGGTGATCCGAAGGTTCTTGTAGTCGGAAAAGACTCCAAGTACAACACACTTCAGGAGCTTCTTGATGCGATCAAGGAAAACCCGGGAAAGATCACAATGTCCCACTCCGGCCCTGGAGGAAGCGGACACAATCAGGGACTTGTATTAAAAGAGCTCGGCTATGAAGTTGCTATGACAAGCTTTGACTCCGGTAACGACGCGCTTCTCGGTGTCATCGGTGGGCAGGTTGACTTCACAAACCCGAATATCTCCACCCTCGGCGGCTATATCGAAAGCGGCGATGTGAAACCGTTAGCAGTATTCTCCGATAAGAGAATGGACGCTTACCCGGATATCCCGGCGTTTACAGAGACAGTTCCGGAAGCTGAAAAGTACTTAAATATCCCGTACACACTCCTTTCCTTCGTTGTAAACAACGATACACCGCAGGAGGTCGTTGATGTATTAAAGGCAGCATCTGAGAAGGTATTCGCAGATCCGGAGTGGACCGAGTTCGTAAAACAGAACGCAGCGGATCCGGTATATGACGAGTACAAAGATGACGCATCGATCCAGGCATTCTATGACAACTGGAAATCCGTAATCTGCTGGTTACAGTATGACAACGGTGTTGCCGAGAAGAGTCCGGAAGAGTTCGGCATCAAGAGAATTGGAGAATAATCAATGAAGAATAAGATTCATTCGCTGATCGTCGAAGGAATTGTATTTTGCGGGAGCGGCCTTGTGCTGCTCTCGTATTCTCTTTTATCCTACGCGAAAGGGTTTAACAAAAGCTGGGCACAGTCCCCGTACCTGTTTCCGCTGATCGTGGCGATCGCCATGATCGGTCTGTCCTTATGGATCGTCGGAGAGGGAGTTACGGCGATGAAAAAGGCTGCCGCAAATTCGGATGACAAGAAGCCGGAAAAGGCAGGAAAAACAGAAAAGAGGCGCTGGGTCGTGATCGCCCTGATCCTCTGTGCGATCTACTATGCGGCTCTCGCCTTCATTAAAATTCCGTATATCACCATCGGAATTTTATCTTTTGCGTATACATTTTCGACATTTGAGGTTGTGACGGTGGTATTCCTGATCGCCATGATGATTTTCATGGGTGTCAGAAAAATTCCGGTCCTTGTCTTCGTGCCGATCGGAACCACCTTGTTCTTAAGCCTCGCATTCCGCACATTCTTACATGTGCTTCTGCCATAGAAAGGAGAAAGGAAAATGATGCAGATGTTATCCGTGGTCGATCCGCGGTTTATTCTTATGGTTCTCCTTGGTTCTGTGGCTGGCCTGTTCGTAGGAGCGATCCCGGGACTTTCCGTGTCCATGGCGACCGCGCTTCTCGTATCCATTACTTATACCTGGGAACATTCAGACGCCCTGGCGATGATCATGGGTGTCTATGTAGTCGGAGTCTTCTCCGGCGCGGTATCGGCGATCCTGATCAATATCCCCGGCGCACCTTCATCGGTCGTAACGACACTGGACGGCTATCCGATGTCGAAAAAAGGTCAGTCCTACAAGGCGCTCTTTACTGCAACGATCTACTCGTTTATCGGAAGCTTATTTGGTCTTCTGGCTCTGGGACTCTTAGCGGAGCCGGTATCGAGAGTTGCGATCAAATTTACAAAGATGGACTATTTCCTTCTGGCCCTCTTCGGACTTGCGACGGTTGGTTCCGTCAGCACGAAGAATTACGCGAAGGGCCTTATCAGCGTTATGATCGGTCTTGTGATCAGCATGATCGGACTGGATCCGCTGATGGGAACAAAGCGCCTGACCTTCGGAATCCAGAACCTCGCGGGCGGTGTCAGCACAGTCCCGGCACTTGTCGGCTTCTTCGGTTTCGCAGAAGTGCTCTCTGTTGTATACAACATGAAGCAGGAGCAGAATGTCCTTGCAATGGAAAAGGCGAAGGTCAGCCTGAAAGAGATCTTAAAAAGCTGGAAGCTTTCCTTATATACATCCACGATCGGTCTTTTAGTCGGCGCTCTTCCGGGAGCAGGCGGACCGGTGGCATCCTTTATCGCATATAATGAGGCGAAGCGTCTCGTAAAGAAGCCGGAGGTTCCCTTCGGTGAGGGCGCAGTGGAAGGAATCGTGGCCAGTGAGTCCTCCAACAACGCATGTATCGGTGGTGCACTGATCCCGATGCTGACGTTGGCGGTTCCGGGCGACGCAGTTACCGCGATCATCCTTTCCGTATTCTATGTCCATGGCTTACAGCCGGGTCCGTTATTTATCACCCAGAACAAAGAATCCTTCTACTCGATCGTAGTAGCGGGAATCATCGCGTGCTTTGCGCTTTTACTGTTAGGACTGATTGTTGCCCCGAGGATCTGTAAGGTCATTACGATCCCGAAGAACATCATGATCCCGGTGGTAACGAGCCTCTGTGTGATCGGTTCCTTCGCGTGCAACAACCGTCTGTTTGATGTGGGACTTATGTTCTTCTTCGGACTGATGGGATTCATGATGCGGCGGTTCGATTATCCGGTTGCCCCGCTGATCCTTGCGATGGTACTCGGAAAGATGATGGATTCCAACTTCCGTCAGGCCGTGTCCCTGGCATCGTCCTCCGACAACCCGTTTATGGCGATGTTCGGACATCCGATCACGATCGTTCTTTCGATTTGTACATTATTCGTCCTGCTTGGAAATATTCCGTGGACGAAGCCGTATATCGATAAAGTAAAAGGGATCTTTTCGAGAAAAACGGCGTAATTTCAGATAAAACTTCTGAAAAACAGGCCGGATCACCAAATTTCGACCGGCGCAGGATTTCCCGCCGGTGTGAAAGACGGTAGGAAATGAAAAAAGTATAAAAAGAGCAGGAAATCAGGCAAAAAGTGCTTGCATTTCCTGCTCTTTTTTGCTAAGATTATTACCTGTGACATGTAAAAAATCCTTGCTCCTGATACTGAAAATCGGGGGCCGGAAGACCAGAAGGAGGTTTATGAAACTATGAACAAATACGAGTTAGCAGTTGTTCTTAGCGCAAAACTTGAAGATGACGAGAGAGCAGCCGCACTTGAGAAAGTGAAAGGCTATATCACACGTTTCGGCGGTAATATCGTTGATGTGGACGAATGGGGCAAGAAGAGACTTGCATACGAGATCCAGAAGAGCAAAGAGGGATTCTACTACTTCATCCACTTCGAGGGTGAGGCAAACTGCCCGAACGAGGTTGAGGCTCACATCCGTATTATGGAGCCGGTTGTTCGCTATCTTTGCGTAAGACAGGACGCTTAATAAAGAAAGAGTGAGAATATGAACAGAGTTATCCTTATGGGTAGATTAACCAGAGATCCGGAAGTACGCTATTCCCAGGGCGAGCGCTCCATGGCAATCGCAAGATATACGCTTGCAGTTGACAGAAGAGGCAGAAGAAGCCAGGACGGCGATCAGGGTCAGACGGCCGATTTTATCAACATCGTAGCTTTTGATCGTGCCGGTGAATTTGCGGAGAAATATTTCCGTCAGGGCATGCGTGTACTGGTTTCCGGAAGAATCCAGACCGGAAGCTATGTAAATAAGGATGGCCAGAAGGTCTATACAACAGATATTATTGTAGATGACCAGGAATTCGCTGACAGCAAGGGTCAGGGCGGCGATAACAGCGGCTTTGGCGGCGGCAACAGCTACGGCGGCGGAAACCGCGGCGGCTACCAGCAGGGGACAAGACCTGCTCCGTCCAGTGCCATCGGCGACGGATTTATGAATATCCCGGATGGAGTCGAGGACGAAGGACTTCCATTCAACTAAATATCAGTCTGAGGCAATACAGTGCGTTACTCCTAATTCGCTGTGAGTAGACTGAGTTTGCACGTGGCCGGACAAGCGTTGGACGGTTACAGACAACGAAACTAACAGGAGGTAATTTAAAATGGCATTCAATAAAGGTGACAAGTCCGATTCTTCCAGAGTAAGAAGAGGCGGCATGCATAGAAGAAAAAAAGTTTGCGTATTCTGCGGCGATAAGAACGGCGAGATCGATTACAAGGACGTAAACAAGTTAAAGAGATACGTATCCGAGAGAGGAAAAATCCTCCCGAGAAGAATCACAGGCAACTGCGCAAAGCACCAGAGAGCTTTAACAGTAGCTATCAAGAGAGCACGTCATATTGCTCTTATGCCGTACACATGTGAATAATTCCTTAGAATAAGGATTTTCACGGATAAAGTAAGGTTTTATCTAATTAATTTGAAGCATCATTCGAGGATTCCATATGAGAGATCATGTGGGATCCTTTTTTGGCGTAGCAGAGAATTTCCTGTTACACAAAAAGGCACTACATGTCGATGATGTGCACCCGCGCGAAGATCGCGCTGAACAGATGTAGTTATGACAGGTATTGACATTAAATCGAAATAAGAAAAAGAAATTTGTTTTTCCTGAAAGCTGGAAAAATATGAGAAGCTGCAATAAGGAACTGCATGAAAATTGCATCAAAAGATATTTAAGGATATTTATGTCTGAAAATTGACTTTTTTGCTGACACCCTTTATACTACGTAGAGGAAAAGTCAAAAAAAGAAACAGCAATGTGGAAGGGCAGTACACTATTTGAGAAGTCATTGAAAGGTCCAGAACATTATTCTGGACCCTTTTTTTAGCCTTCTGCGGAAGTTTTAAGGAGAAACAGTACACTGCTTATGCCATTCCCGCATTGCCCTGCGGTTCGTGAAAAGGTATCGAAAAGGAGAAGGAAGGGGGAGCTGAAAATTTCAACCGCCCGTTTTGACTTGTTCTGAATAAGAAAATAAAGCCCACCGATATCCGGTGGCGGAATGGAGCATTTCAAATGATTCATGATGGATTTATCTATCTGGCCACTTTAATGCTGTTAGCAGCAATTCTGGTCAATCTTCCCGTGTACCTGCGGGGAAAAGGCGCACAGACCTTTTTTAAATTTGCACCGCCGATCGTTCTGATCTATTTAGGCATGATGCTTTTATGTACTATGAAAGTATGGGATCTGCAGGATACGTCAGACATTTACGTAGCGATCAAAAATCCGTTGCTTTACGCAATGCTGTTTTTAATGCTGCTGCGTTGTGATCTGAAAAAGATCATTAAATTAGGACCGAAAATGCTGATCGGTTTCTTCTCAGCAAGTATTTCAATCGGTGTTGGTTTTGTAGTAAGCTATGGCATTTTCCATAAATTACTGGGTCCGGAAAGCTGGAAAGCACTTGCAGCACTGTGCGGAAGCTGGTTAGGCGGCGGCAGTAATATGCTGGCGATTCAGGCAATTCTGGATGTAAGTGAAGAAAGTCTGGCATATTCTCTGGTAATGGATTCGGTTTGTGCAGTAATCTATGTTATGTTCCTTCTGTGGGTGATCAACTTCTCTAAGGAATTCAACTACTGGACAAAGGCAGATGTACGTCTGATCGATGAAGTAGGAGCATCTCTGGAAAAAGAGGCAAGGGAGGACAAGAGACCTCTTACCTGGAAAAACATGCTTCTTTTAATCGGCGTATCCTTCTTTATATCCTCTCTGTCCAAGGATGCCGGTGTTATGGTTGCTTCTGTTCTGCCTGTTTTTGATAAGGCAACCTGGACAGTTCTTCTTGTAACAGCTACAGGTCTGATCGTAGCAATGACTCCCTTTGGAAAGATTAAGGGAACGGAAGAAGTTTCAAATATCATGCTTTACATTGTCATCGCGATGATCGCTTCCAGAGCAGATATTTCTGCTATGGGAAATGCACCGGTATGGCTGGCTGCCGGATTCCTGATCCTGCTGATCCATATAGCAGTTATGGTAATCCTTGCAAAGCTGATCCGACTGGATATCTTTACCTGTGCGGTTGCATCTCTGGCGAATGTCGGAGGAACTGCGACAGCACCGGTACTTGCAGGCGCATACAGCAGCGCGCTGGTTCCGATCGGTATCCTGATGGCTCTTCTCGGCAATATTATTGGAACACCGGGCGGCGCATTTGTAGGATACTTAATGAGCCTGATCGGGTAGAGAACAACAATTGAAACGGGTAGTACAAGAACTCCGCACGGGAAACTGTGCGGAGTTTCTTCTTAAAACTCCATCACAAGCCCCGCATGCAGCTTGTGAACGGATTCTCCTAACGTCTCTTTCAGGAGATCAAAGGCATGATCTCCGGTGCAGTGGCCGGTGTAGATTTCAGAAATACCGGTGGAGCGGATCCCTTCGGCGAGGGCAAGGATCTCTGCGTCGGTCTTATTGTAGAGGTGGAAGCCGCCGATCAGGGCTTTTACTTTTTTATCCGGGAAAGTCGCGGTGACCTCACGGATAATGGTATCGGCGCCGCCGTGGGAACAGCTGTTGAAGATCACAAGACCGTCCGGTGTGTCGAAGACAAGACTTTGCTCATGGGAGAAGGAATCCGGTCTCCAGCGCCGTTTTTCCTTCAGGTACATGTGCTCCCGGATTCCTTTTTTCTCCAGTCCCGGAGTCTTATGCGGAATCAGATAAACCCCGTCACATGGGGAAAAGTCCCCGGAGACGAGCTTGATCCGGTCCGGATACTTTTTTAACATGCCCTTTGGAATACCGATGTATTTCTTGTAATTCCAGACACCTTTGCAGCAGTTTTCTCCGGTAGTTTCCCTAAAATAGAACGGTGCAAACGAATTTACCCTGAAAAATTCCGGAATTCCGTCTGCATGGTCATAGTGCGCGTGGGAGAGAACTCCGAAATCCACGTCTTTCATGTTCAGTCCAAGCACATCAGCATTCGTCAGAAAAAGTCCGGATGCCCCGGCATCGAGAAGGATATGTTTCCCATGATATTCAATAAAAATTGATAATCCCCATTCACAGCCGAGATTTTCGGCGGGGATGTTGTCGCTGAGTACGGTTGCTTTCATAAATGAAAATCCTTTCGTAAAGTATTGATTGATAGTTGCCTTATAACTTTATTTTTTTCATTAAACACAAATGCGAACTTCCTGCAGGAAAGAGGTTTTGTATAACTTTGCGGCTTTACAAATTTCTTTTGCAATCTCTTTCTTATCGATCTTTTTCCTCATTAGATTTTTCCTATCAACGGTATTTGGGTAACAAAAACGCCGGACAACCAAAGTTATCCGACGCCTTTTTTATGATTGCGTGTTTTATGCTGGCTGTCAGCCTCGATGCCTTGCCGAGTATCATAAAGTGCTGGTAATTACCCTCCCCAGCCAGAGTACAGCTTTCATGTGTCGCCACACGGAAACCTTTCTGGTTCATTTATATTATACTCAAATCCCGTCCTCTTATCAACTGATTTTGAAATATCCAAGATTTTAACGGAAATGGCATGGAAAGTGTTACAGGAAAATCGCAGAAAGACCTCTTGAATATTTAAAGAAGAGATGTTATATTATAGATAAGAGAAGTGCCACCGATAGACGGCTTGGCCCTCGAAAATATGGATTAAAAAATAACCGCTAGTTTTGCGAGGACTGGGCGGTTATTTTTTTGCGTTTTTTTCGATGTATCAGAGGGTTACGCATGCCCTCTGCGAAGAGGGCCAAACCGCCTACCGTTATGGTGGCACCTATATTATTCTATCACAAATTCTTTGATCTATAAAGTCTATTTTACGCTACTGGTGGTTTTAGAAGCCGCGTCGCTGCTATCCACGTCAGGAATTTCATAGACCGCAGTGCCATGTCCGCCCCAAGCGGATCATGGACAAATGCCTGTATCTATGGTATACTATCCCCAAAGTCGGTTCTGATACATGGAGAAATTCTGCCTGAATTTCTCCATGCATAAAAAGGCACTAACGTGTCAAACGCACACTCGCGCAAGAAGAGTCTATCACAAGCGACTGCGCTCGGCGCGAGAATGTGTCAAGGCACATTCTTTTTATGGTCTTGCTATGCCCATTTTACCGGGCGGCGGATAGGAGATAAGAATGAAAGATGATAAAAAGGTCAGCCATATTCTGCAGCTTTACCTTCAGTGGCCGGTATTTTTAACGGCACTGGTAATCCTTGCGGGAGCTGCGGTCAACCTGATCTCACGCAAGGCGGGATTCGTGATGCTTGCATTTACGGTGATCTACGCGGCGTGTGCCGGAACCCTGTATATGTACGGAAAGAAGCGGGCTCTCGGCAGTCTGGTGTCCTTTGCGTCGGCGTACAGCTGGAGTCAGAAACAGCTTCTGGCGTCCCTGGAGCTGCCCTACGCGATCGCGGACACGGAGGGTAAGATCCTTTGGATGAACCGCGCCTTTGAGGCGGTGACCAAAGAAGAGAAGAGCGCAGGGAAAAGCCTGACAATGCTCTTCAAGGAGATCACAGTGGAATCCCTCGAGAAGATGGAAAATGCGATGGAAGTCCATGTGATCTATGGGGAATCGAAATACCGCGTGAGTATGAAACGCGTGACGATCCGCCCGGATGAACTTGCCTCCGGAATCCCGGAGAAGCAGACGGAGCAGCAGATCCTTGCGGTATATCTCTATGATGAGACAGAGCTCTACAACTACAAGCAGGCGATCACAGACCAGAAGATGGTCGCGGGCCTGATTTATCTGGACAACTATGATGAGGCGTTGGAGAGCGTCGAGGAAGTCCGCAGATCGCTCTTAACGGCCCTGATCGATCGAAAGATCAACAAGTACATTTCTGCGGTCAACGGTATCGTAAAGAAGCTGGAGAAGGACAAATATTTCTTTGCGATCAAGCAGTGCTATATGCCGCGTCTGGAAAAAGAGCGGTTTGGACTGCTTGAGGAGGTAAAGACCGTCAATATCGGAAACGAGATGGCGGTGACCTTAAGTATCGGTATCGGAATGAACGGCGATACCTACAGCCAGAACTATGATTATGCCCGTACAGCGATCGATATGGCCCTCGGCCGCGGCGGTGATCAGGCGGTAGTAAAATGCGGCCAGAAGATCCAGTATTACGGCGGAAAGGCCCAGCAGTTAGAGAAAACGACCCGTGTCAAGGCCCGCGTCAAAGCCCATGCCCTCAGGGAGCTTCTTGAGACAAAGGACTGCCTTCTGATCATGGGACATAAGATCGGAGATATCGACTGCTTCGGCGCGGCGATCGGAATGTACCGGATCGCGTCTGCCCTGAACAAAAAAGCACATATCGTGATCAATGAAGTGACCTCCTCGGTGCGTCCGATGATGGAACGCTTTGAGACCGGCGATTATCCGAAGGACCTGTTCCTCACGGGAAGTGAGGCCGCGGATATCGTGGATAACAATACGGCGCTTGTCGTTGTTGACGTCAACCGCCCGAGTATCACAGAAGAACCGGACCTTTTAAAACTCGTGAAGACGATCGTTGTCATCGATCACCACCGTCAGTCCAGCGAGATCATCACAAACGCGACTCTGTCCTATGTAGAGCCTTACGCGTCATCCGCCTGTGAGCTGGTTGCGGAGATTTTACAGTATGTTGCTGACAGTATCCGGATCAAATCCCCGGAGGCGGACGCTATGTACGCGGGAATCGTGATCGATACGAACAACTTTACAAATCAGGCGGGCGTCCGCACCTTTGAGGCGGCGGCGTTCCTTAGAAGAAACGGAGCGGACGTGACGAGAGTACGGAAGTTGTTCCGTGACAGTATGGAGGACTACAAGGCGAGAGCCGAGGCAGTCCGTCAGGCAGAGGTCTATAAGAAATGCTTTGCCATCAGCGTGTGCCCGTCAGAGGGCGTGGAGAGCCCGACAGTAGTAGGCGCACAGGCTGCAAACGAGCTTCTTGACATTGTGGGAATGAAGGCATCTGTCGTTCTGACCCCATATGAAGGCAAAATCTATATCAGCGCGAGATCGATCGACGAAGTCAATGTCCAGGTCATGATGGAAAAGCTGGGCGGAGGCGGACACAGAACGATCGCAGGCGCACAGCTCCCGGGCGCTACCGTTGAGGAGGCCAAGGAGAAGGTGAAAGGCGTCATTGATATGATGCTGGAGAAAGGAGAAATTTAAGATGGAAGTTGTATTATTAGAGGATGTGAAGGCACTTGGAAAAAAGGGCCAGGTCGTAAAGGTAAATGACGGATATGCGAGAAACTTTATCCTTCCGAAAAAGCTTGGTGTTGAGGCGACATCCAAGAACTTAAACGATTTAAAGCTCCAGAAAGCAAACGCGGAGAAGGTTGCGGCAGAGCAGCTTGCGGAGGCTAAGAAGCTTGCGGAGGAGATCGATAAGATGTCCGTAACCGTTTCGATCAAAGCCGGCGAGGGCGGACGCGCGTTCGGTTCCGTCTCCACAAAGGAGATCGCGAAGGCGGCGAAGGACCAGTTAAAGCTTGATATCGACAAGAAGAAGATGGTTCTGCCGGAGCCGATCAAGAGCATCGGAAGCTTTGAGGTTCCGATCAAGCTCCACAAGGAAGTAACAGCAAGACTCAGCGTGAAGGTCGTTGAGGCGTAAAGACTGAATGTCTGCCGCGTGTGCAATACGCGGACAGCATAGTTGAAATTCAGGGCAGGAAACCAGGTAGAGGTTCCAGCCTGCAAAGTAAGAAAGAAAACGGCTTCTGCAGAAATATATGCAGAAGCCGTGCGAAGTTATAGACACAGACGTACAGAGAGGAAATCGGACAGATGGAAGAAGCGTTAGTAAAAAGGGTTTTGCCGCACAGCGTTGAGGCGGAGCAGTCGGTGATCGGTTCCATGCTGATGGACAGGGATGCGATCATCGCGGCATCGGAGATCGTGGTCGCGGACGACTTTTATCAGCGTCAGTACGGGATCATGTTTGATACGATGGTGGAGCTGTTCAATGAGGGAAAACCGGTGGATCTGGTCACGCTTCAGGACAGACTGAAGGAAAAGGATGTCCCGCCGGAGGTGTGCAGTCTGGATTTTGTCCGCGATATCCTGGCAACGGTTCCGACTTCCGCGAATGTGCGCTCCTATGCCACGATCGTCCATGAAAAGGCGGTTCTCCGCCGCCTGATCAAGATCAACGAGGAGATCGCCAACAACTGTTATTCCGGAAAGGACAGCCTTGAAGTGATCCTGGCTGACACGGAAAAGCAGATCTTCAACCTGTTGGAAAGCCGCGCTTCCGGCGATTTCGTGCCGATTCGTCAGGTCGCGCTGAACGTCCTTGATAAGATCGAGCAGGCGACCCGCTCAAAATCCACGGTAACGGGTCTTCCTACCGGATTTATCGATCTCGATTACCGGATGTCCGGCCTCCAGCCTTCGGATCTGATCCTGATCGCTGCCCGCCCGTCTATGGGAAAGACGGCGTTCGTGTTAAATATTACTGATTATATCGCGGTCCGGAGACAGAAGACCTGCCTGATCTTCAGTCTGGAGATGTCGAAGGAGCAGCTGGTAAACCGTATGCTGTCCATGGAGTCCAACGTGGATTCCCAGAAGCTCCGTACCGGTACCCTGACGGATGCGGACTGGGACGCTGTCGTGGAAGGAATCGGTACGATTGGAAGCTCCAAGCTTGTTATTGACGATACGCCGGGTATTTCCATCATGGAACTTCGTTCCAAATGCCGGAAGGTTAAGCTGGAACATGGCCTCGACCTCGTTATGATCGACTACCTGCAGTTAATGTCGGGCAGCGGAAAGAACGGGGACAACCGCCAGCAGGAGATTTCCGAGATCTCAAGATCCTTAAAGGCCATCGCGAGGGAGCTGAGCGTTCCGGTGATCGCCCTGTCCCAGCTTTCCCGTGCCTGCGAGACGAGAACGGATCACAGGCCGATGCTTTCGGACCTTCGAGAGTCCGGAGCCATCGAGCAGGATGCCGACGTTGTTATGTTCCTGTACCGTGACGATTATTATAATAAGGATACGGATAACCCGAACACGGCGGAGGTTATTATCGCGAAACAGCGTAACGGCCCGATCGGAACCGTATATCTTGGCTGGAAACCGGAACTGACCCGGTTTGTGAATATTGCGAAAGAGTAGCAGTAAATGCATGGTCAAGCGCCTGCTTTCGAATGGAATTTGAAGAAATTTCATCGGAAGCGGGCGCTCTTGTCATATTAAGGGGTGGCTTCACATATATTATTAGCAATCTGATAACGGTTTTGCAGGCATGCGGCAGTCTGTGGACATGCTGAGAAACTGGATCAAACAGAGTCGAACAATCGTTGCGGTTCATGGCAGAAATTTTCCGGACTGTGACGAAAATCATGTGAAAGGAAGAGGATGACCATGTCAGAAACACATTATCTGATCTCCGACGCCTCGAAAAAGGTTGATGTGGAATCTCATGTACTTCGGTACTGGGAGGAGGAACTGGAGATGAACATCCCTCGCAACGAGATGGGACATCGGTATTATACGGATTTTCATATCCGTCTTTTTAAACAGATCAAGGAATTGAAGGAAAAGGGGTATCAGTTAAAGGCGATCAAGACAGCGTTGGCGAAAACGCTGGACGCGGAGGGGGAATCGGTGGCACCCACGGATGTTCTTGAGGAGGATGTTATGACGGCATTGAAGGAATGCACGGAGCAGGAGAAGAGAGATCTGGAAAAGCTGGATCCGGGGGAAGCCGCGGAACTCATGAACCGGGAAAAAGCGGAGCAGTTCAGGGAGTTTCTTACCCAGATGATCGGACAGGCTATCGAGGAGAACAACGAGAAGCTGAGCCAGGATATCAGCCGGATGGTGAACGATAAAGTGTTAAAGGAGATCGATTACCTGATGCGGGTGGCAGATGAGCGGGACGAAGAGCGGTTCCGGCAGCTGGATGAGACGATCCGGCTTTATCAGAAGGAGAATAAAGGGAGGGCGGAAGCTGCGGCGGCGAAAGCGCCGTTTTTGCCGTCGATCTTCAGAAAGAGAAAGTTTGGGAGAAATGGGAATAAGCTTTGATGAGAGTAACAATGAGAACTCCTTTCGCGAAGATCCGGATTCTGGATCAGAATCCACAGAAATCAAAAAGCCGTTGTTCGAATAGAACAACGGCTTTTATGTATTGGTTTGCGTTTGTGATCAACCCTCGTTGATTGCGCCTGTCGGACAGACACCAGCACAAGTACCGCAGCTAATGCAAGTATCAGCGTCGATTACGTACTGTCCATCTCCCTGAGAAATAGCGTTTACCGGACATTCACCAGCACAAGTACCGCAGCTAACGCAGCTATCGTTAATTACATATGCCATAACAAAATACCTCCTTTGTTTATTTCTTTCATTCTATAATAA
Organism: Pilosibacter fragilis; assembly: GCF_032490495.1. Lineage (NCBI taxonomy): Bacteria > Bacillati > Bacillota > Clostridia > Eubacteriales > Clostridiaceae > Pilosibacter > Pilosibacter fragilis. The sequence continues at coordinate 183,524 of NZ_JAVYJB010000005.1, forward strand.
ACGGTTAAATTATTCAAGGGGAAAATTGTGAAAAAATGTACCTAATGAGGAACAAAAATCCAGTAAACATGCGGTTAGACAGTCACAACTCGAGTTAGTCTATTCTTACCTTTGCAGACAAAAATCAACCCGCTGTCATTCAGCTGAAAGCATTTCATGATGGTCAACATAGGCGGACAGGCATTTTCTAAACTGGAAATACCATACCATGCAGGAATGCATGATGGTTACTGTACGCGGGTAGGAATTTTCTGAACTGAAAATTCCGTATGATACCGTTATGACCGCGGATTTTGCCGATTCGGAATGCGAAGCATCGGCAAAATCCTGTTACAGTGCGCGGGCATGGAGTGCCCGTGTACTGTAACTGCATGATGAGGCTGTACCAGCAGATTTTGTAAAACCACCTTGCCAAGAAACGAAAAAAGTATTATACTCTCGATATGCTGGCAAATGCGGCGATATGTCCGTTATGCCGGAAACAATCGTAGAAAATTGCCCTCAGCAGATTTCGAAGGTGAAAGGAGGATTTATCATGCAGATTTCAAAAGAAATGCTCATTGGTGAGCTTCTTCAGGTTGATGAGAATATGGCTCAGATTTTAATGGGTGCTGGAATGCACTGCATCGGATGCCCGTCTTCTCAGATGGAGTCTCTGGAAGAGGCTTGCATGGTTCACGGAATTCCGGTAGAAAAACTTGTAAGTGTAATTAACGAGTATCTGGCTCAGAAGCAGCAGTAATGTATGTGACCGCTCGAGAGAGTTTTGGTTTGCCGACTGTGCGAAAGGTCGGAGAATGTAAGAAGGACTGCGGTCAGGGAGAATTTTCCCGGCTGCAGTCCTTTTTCCATTTTGACATATATGGAGCAATGTGCCATAAAAATTCTGTATGTTGAAAAACATGGGGACATTTTGGAAACAGACTTTGCACATAAAAAAGCATCTGTATAAATCTGTGGAATGCAGCTTTTTACAGATGCTCTATTTAAATATTGATCAATTGGGAAGTCAGATTATAAGTTTTGCAGCACCTTCAGCGCGTCCTTCTTTACGATCAGATCATAATGTTCCGCATAGTAAGCGCCGGACGCAGCGGCATCGCCCTTTAATCTTGTTCCGTATTCGGAGAGAGTATTGCAGACTCTGTTGAAGGAACTCTCACTGTCATTTTCCTTCTTGAGGATCAGGTAGAAGACCCCATTTTCCGGATTCTTGTAGAGAACACTGTTTCCTTTAAAAACAGCACCGGTCTGCCGTGCGGCTTCACAGACGAGGTCGAGGGAAGAAAACTGGTAGATCCTTGTAAACTGAGCCGGATTCTTCGACTCTTCCTTTCCCTGCGGTCCATTTGCCGTTGCAGCTGGTGCCGCAGGAGCTTTTTCTCCCTCCGGCTTTAAAATTCCGCTCTGGGTCAGGATATTGATCAGGCCGTCAGCGCCTTCCAGCACTTCCGCGGTGAGATTCCCCCATCCGTTATCATTCTCGTCCTCTTCCGGTGAGAACTTGGAGAACCGGGTATCCAGTTCCTCTGGATCTTCCATCTTTGTGATGATCAGCATAACACTCTCGTTCGCCATCGGGATCGCCTCGACCATAAGCGGGATATCCTCGACCTCGAAACCGACCTCATTTGCGGCGCGCTGGATCATCTCGCGGAAAAGATTACGGGCTTTCTCGCTTCCATAGGCCAGCTCGCCGAGATTCATATTCCGGACACTCAGGTCAAAGTTGCTGAGGGTGCAGCGGATCTGATTTTCATTGATACGTTCTATTTTCATAGGATCACTTCCTGTCTGGTTAAAATCAAAATATTCGCGGTATGCTGTAATTCCCATTATAAGAGGGCAGAAAACCGCATTTTTACATTTATAATATACTATATCCTATTCAGTTTTTGCAATCGTATGAGGGAAATTTATTAAAATTTAATCAGTTTGACATCTACAAGATGGTCTGAAGCGGGAGTGTGTATATTAGAATAGTCGCAAGAGGTTGTGTTGCCGGAAGGAGGTGTGACGGTTTATCGAGCGCGTTCTGTTTGGCAAGTATCGGTTGTGCAGAGAGCTGGGAAACGGGCGATCCGGTACTGTATATCTGGCGTATCACGTTGAGCTGGAAGAATACAGGGCGGTAAAAGTAGTCCCGAAATCCCTGGCGGATTATGATACTTTTAGAAAAGAAGCACTTTTTCTGAAAACACTGAGACATCCGGGAATCCCCATCGTCTACGATGTGGAGGAAGATACCGGATACAGTTATCTGATCGAAGAATATCTGGAAGGCGAATCTTTATATGCCCTGGTAAAACGCCTGGGCAGCTTGTCGGTTAAGGCGGCAGCTGATCTTGGAATACAGATCTGCCGTATCATTCAGTTTATGAATTCAGCAGAAAATCCTATTTTATATTTAGACTTGCAGCCCAAAAATCTGCTGGTGTGCAATGGAGTCCTTCGCCTGACGGATTTTGATCATGCACAATACGCGTCAGATGCCGCTGCGTTTGGTGAGCGGTACGGAACGATCGGTTTTGCGGCACCGGAACAGTACACGGGGGAACCACTGGACTGCCGGACGGACGTGTACGCGATCGGTGCGCTGCTCTACTTTATGAGCCGTGGGGATGCGCCGGGAAGTGTTCCGGAATACAGGAATGAACCGGAATACAGGATGTTTGACCGGATCATCCGCGGGTGTATGGAAAAGGAGAAAGAAGCGCGTTACCAGAGTGCGGATGAACTGCAGGAAACGCTGCAGGAGCTGCAAAATCAACTGAAGGAACAGGCAGCAGAATCTCGAATCGTTGTTTTTGCCGGGGCGGCAGCGGGGATCGGAACAACCCATGCGGCTCTCGGAATGTCTCATTTTCTGACCCGGAATGGGTGTCCGGCTTTATATCAGGAAGCTTATGATACGTCTGCGGTTCGCACACTTGCGAAAAATATGGGAATCAAAACGGACCGGACCGGCGTATATCGAATCGGATGCGGAAGCATCCGGCCTTATTATGGCGAGGCTGTGAAGCTGCCATATCTTTATTTTCCAGTAATCATAAAGGATGTGGGAGTGATCCGCCCGGAAGAGAAACTTCCGGAAGCAGATTTTTATGTTCTTGTATGCGGGGGAAAATGGTGGGAGATCGACAGGACTGTGAATGCGGCGAAGATCTTAAAAAGCCGTGGGAATGTGATCCTGCTCTTCAATCATATGGAGAAAAAAGCACGTCTGAAACTTCCAAAAGTTTTATCTGATATTCATTATTTCTTTCTTCCGTTCTTTTCAAATCCATTCAGAGAAGATAAAGCTGCCAACACCTGTTACCGGGATCTATGGAACGATGGTACAGGGGAAACCAGATGGAAAAGAAAAAAATTATCACAGAGACTCAGGAGAAGCGATGCAGAATGATCGGAATCGCTGGGAGCAATACCGGGGTGGGGTGCACCCATTTTTCGATCATGCTGACAAACTATCTCGCGGGATACCTCAGAAGGAAAGCCATACTGCTGGAATTTAATGAGTCGGGGGACTTAGAAAAGCTTGAATACGTCTGCACGGGGCAGATGGGACAGAAAAATCCATACAGGGTACTGGATGCGGATTATTATAAGTATGCAGGACCGGAGGCTGTGAAGGAGGTGCTTCAGAGGGGATATGACGATATCCTGATCGATTTCGGATCGGTCAAAGATGGCGCAAACGAATTATATTGGAGATGCGATAAAAAGTTCCTGGTGGGTTCCTTTACGGAGTGGCAGCAGGAGAGTTTCCGGGAATTCGAGATGGAACAGAGAGCGAAACAGAAAAAAAGCTGGCAGAGTCTCGCGGTATTTGGAAGCGAGGAGACCAGAAGAGAATTCTCGAGAAGATTTCGGATCAATGCAGAACGGATTCCGTTTTCAGCGGACGCCTTCTCGGTCACGAAGGAGTGCGGGGAATTTTTTCAGCGTATTCTGTAAAAATGACATAAAAGGACGATTTCCCTAACCGTTATAAAGGGAAAAGCCTGATACTCAGAAATGTCACAATAAATGAGATCTGACCGGCTAAGAATACAGCAGCGGGGAAAAACATGTCACAGTATAACCTTCTTCAGCCATCGCGGAAAAGCCGGGAACAGAGGCATTTAATAACTTAAAATCGACAGCGCAGAGGGAGAACGTTCAATGAAGAGCATCGATAAGACCGTGCATGCCATAGATATGCGGCACGAAGAAAAGAAAGGTGTATATGGGTATGGAAACAGCAAGCGGAACGTATGACTCGGAAAATCGAAGTGTCGAGGAGATGACGCGCTATCTGAATGGACTTAAGCGGTACACGGAAAAAGGGATCCCGATCTACATGGACGGAAAACTTTCCGGGCAGAGAGAATGGGAGAAACTGTTTGAAGTTCGTGAGGATGGAATGTTCTATATGGGAGATTATGTCCAGGCGGAAGGCGGCGGTCTGAAGGAGATACGGTTTGATAAGGTCTATCTGAGCGAAGCGGATATCATGGAGGCGAAAGGTCGGAGGAGAAGAACGAGAAAATAAGGAAAGACGGAGGATACCGAATAGAATGGATCTGGCGGTACTGGATAGCAGTAAATCGCACGGAAATGAACCAGGTTATATGTACGAAGTAATATAGATTCAACAGCTGGGGGATCGTTCTGCCAGATGATTCGTAAGACTGCTGACAACAATTCGTTACAAAAAGTTAACAGACAGACATTCCGCGTTGTGGTATACTTAAGCTATCTTGAAGATCCGGCAAAGTATACGATCTGTGTATACCTTGCCGGATCATCCGTAATAAATAACGATTCAGCATGCCGCCGGTGAGAGACGGAAATGAACGCAGAATTCTGGGAACCGGCGTGCGGAAAGAGTGATAACGAATGAGAAAAATAGTTCCTGTATTGGTTGCTGTCGGTCTGATCATCCTGATCGCCGTGGGATTTGTCGGTTTCCAGGTACTGGACCGGTATATGCCGACGAAAGAGCGGGCGGATCTCGCGGAAGTCTATGATGTGTCCGGGGATGAGACTGCGATCCTTTATAATTATGAGCGGCAGGAGCAGACAGGAATCTATGAAAATGGACAGACGTATCTGCCGGTCTCCTGGGTGAATGACCACATTAATGAGCGGTTCTACTGGGACAGCACGGAAGACCTTCTCGTGTACGCGCTCCCGGACCAGATCGTCTATGCGGACGCGGAGACAAAGGGGGCCAACGGCGCTCCGCTGCTTCTTGTAAAAGATGATGAGGTCTATCTGACGCTGGGTTTGATCGCAAACTATACGGATGTGCAGATCCAGACCTTTGACTCCGGGGATGGAAGACGTGTCCTGATCAATGACTGGGGAACAAGAAATATAGCGCGGGTGAAAAAGGCTGGAAGTCTGCGAGTAAAAGGCGGCGTAAAGAGTAAGATCCTCACAGACCTCGCAGAGGACGATACGGTGACCGTTCTCGATACGATGGAGAAATGGTCCAAGGTCGCATCTTCCGACGGAAATATCGGATATGTGGAAAATAAGCGCCTGGCAGCCGCGGAGAGCCAGAAATTTTCCGGAAATTTCACAGCTCCTGTATACAAGAATACCAGCATGAGCGGAAAGATCGTTCTCGGCTGGCACCAGGTAACAAGCCAGGACGGAAACAATACCTTTGACAGCATTGTGGCAAAGACAAAAGGGATGAACGTGATCTCCCCGACATGGTTTTCCCTGACAGACAACAACGGAAACTATAGGTCACTGGCGAGCAAAGATTATGTGGCGAAGGCCCATGCAAAGGGGCTCCAGGTATGGGCGCTGATCGATAACTTCAGTGCCGATGTCCAGACGGAGACGCTGTTAGCATCCACCGCCACCCGCCGCAGGCTGATCGACAGCCTGATCGCGGATGCGGAAAAATATGACCTGGATGGTCTGAATCTTGATTTTGAGAGCCTGAAAACAGAGGCGGGCGTCCATTATATCGAATTTATCCGGGAATTATCGATCCCGTGCCGCCAGAAAGGTATTGTCCTGTCCGTGGACAACTATGTTCCGGCGAGATACAACAGCTTCTATAACCTGAAAGAACAGGGAATTGTTGCGGATTATGTGATTATGATGGGGTATGATGAGCACTTTGCGGGCGGCGAGCCGGGCTCTGTGTCCTCTATCAGCTACGTGAAGAATGGAATCTCCGGAATGCTCGAGGATGTCCCGAAGGAGAAGCTGATCAATGCCGTTCCGTTCTACACGAGACTCTGGATCGAAGCCGGGGACGGATCCATCACCTCCAAGGCGATGGGAATCGCGGATGCGAAGAAGTGGGCAGACAATAACCAGGTGGAGCTTACCTGGCAGGCGGATACCGCCCAATATTATGGCGAGAAACAGACAAATGACGGTGCTTGGTTCCTCTGGATGGAGGAGGAGCGGTCCTTGAAAGAAAAGATGAACGTGGTCCGTCAGAACGATCTGGCGGGAGTCGCGTGCTGGAAACTGGGGTTTGAGGATTCTGCCGCGTGGGATTCCATCCAGTGGAACTAAGATCATAATGGCGCTTTTACGCCGGACCTACCAGGTCACCATCTTGTCCAGCAGGAGTTTCTGTTCCTTGCTGGAACGTGTGAGGTAGATGCGGGTGGTCTCGATGCTCTCATGACCGAGAAGATCCGCCAATAGAGAGATATCGCTGCTGCGAGCCAGAAAATTCTTCGCGAACCGGTGGCGGAAAGAATGAGGGTACATGGTATCAGGATCGATGCCATACCGGACTGCATAGTGTTTTAATTGGGAATGGATGCCTCTGGTCGTCACGGGGCGTCCATTTTTTCCCACAAAAAGAAAGCCGGAGGTGATACCGCGGCGGTCACACCAGGCTTTTGCCTCCTGACAGAGGGAATCCGGGATGTAGATGCGGCGGATCTTCCCACCTTTGGAGTAGAGATCAAGATACCCGCAGGCTAAATGTTCCGCCTTGATCTGCACCAGCTCACTGACCCTGGCACCGGTGGTCACCAGAAAACGGACGATGAAATACCAGAAGTCGTGGTGTTCTGCTTTCAGGTTCCGTTGGAGCGTCTCACAGTCTTCGTTTGTGATAATGGAGTCCTGGAAGGTGTCGCGGGAAATTTTTACCGCATGGAGTCGAAAACTGGCGAGGTCGGGATAGAGTTCCGGCTGTTCTTCCTCCAGGAAAAGAAGAAAATGATTTACGGCGTAGATCCGCTGATTGATCGTTGCGGGGCGGTAATTGGCAATCAGAAGACTCCGGTATTTCCGGAGAAGAGATTCGGTTGGAATGGGATAGATGGACAGAAGCTGCCTGATCGTCCGTCTATACGCGTCTCCGGTATTTTCAGACATATTCTTTTTTCTTAAATATGATCTAAATGATTCTGCCAGGTTTTCCTGGTCTTTTGGAAGTTCTTTCATAACATATCCTTTGAATAATAACGGAGCAGCAGGAATTTTACCAGTTTACGATCTGATTGAAGAGATCCTGCTGTTCAGTACTGCTTTTATGCAGGTAAATGCGGGTAGTCTCAATGCTCTCATGTCCAAGAATATCGGACAGAAGCGCAATGTCATCACATTGTTCTATAAATTTTTTTGCGAATAGATGTCGGAATGCATGGGGATGTACGACAGATGGATCCAGATTGTATCGAAGTGCAAAAACCTTAAGCTGATCCCGGATCCCGTTTGTGGTGATCGGATTTCCGAAACGGTTTAAAAATAAGCTGCCGCTGGTGCGCTTTTCGTTTTGAAGCCACAGCAGGCAGGTCTCCTGGACATTTTGCGGGAAGTAGATCCGCCGGATCTTATCACCTTTTGAGTACAGGTCCATCTGACCGCGGATCATATCTTCCACACGGATCTGGAGAAGTTCGCTGATCCGCACGCCAGTGGCGGCCATGATCCGCACGGCAAAGTAGTAGGTAGGCTTTCCGTCACGCAGAAGACATTTTTTCAGGTACTCATAGTCGGCCTGGCTGATCACATTTTCCAGAAATGGTTTCTGTTGAAGGCGGACCATAAGGACCCTGGAGTCAGGAAGCTCGAGAAATTCCATAAAACAGTTCATTGCGCGGATCCTCAAATTTACGGTGTTGGGCTTGTACCTGTCGATGAGATAGCATTTATAGAGCATCAGATTGTCATGTGTGATTTCGGGGTACAGGGAAAGAAAATGCCTGGCAGTATAGAGATAGGAACGGATCGTCTGGTAAGATTTTCCATTCCGGAGCAGCCACGCTTCGAACCTGGAGAGTTTTTGACGGGCCGTTTCAGAAAGACGGTCTGTGGGAAGAGCAGTTTTTCTCATAGTATTATCATACCTTTCTGTTTTTGAAAGTATTTTATCGCAGGAAACAAAAAGAGCAAGAGAAAACTGGAGAATACGTTGTTGATGGGGAAAGGAAGGAGGAAAAGCAAAAAATCCGTCGGAGACATAGGACATCTCCGACGGACGTTTATATAAGCTGTATATGATTGGAAATGAACAGACAATGCTTTTGGGAAATGTTCGGTGGCATTGCGCTGCCCGGAAGGAAATTGGGTTGCTTAGTTCTGGAAATCTACAATCGCGTTTCCCTTTTCATCATATCGAACAGCATCCTTATCAAGTGTCAGCGCATCAATGGCGTCAAGGTACGCCTTGATGGACGGATACTGCGGCTTGTAGTTGGCGATGATCTCTTTCGCGGTCACGGCATTGTTGGAGAGCAGGGCATCTACGAGGAAAAGCTGAACCTTTGCCGCGTTCACGCACATACGGTTCGGATCGGTGATCTGGAAGTCGATGCCATGGAGAGTGCCGACAGCGCCGCCTGCGTTGATCTGCACGCCCGGCATTACGCAGGTGACATCGCCGAAATCGGAGGAACCGGTGCTCCAGCCGTTGTAGTCGAAGACAACTTTCTTTCTTCCGCAAAGTGCCACGCAGCAGTCCTCAGCCAGCTTCATGAATGTCGGATCATGATACTCCGGAGCGTAACCAGGGCGGTCGCTCAGCTCAACGCCTGCGCCCATAGACAGTGCGGCACCGGTCAGCGCACGGTTTACCTTGATATTCTCGCGTTTGATCGCCTCTAAGGATTTTCCACGGACATAACTCTCGATCTTCATCTCATCCGGGATAATGTTTACGGCGCAGTTTGCGCCCATGAGGATCGGATGGAAGCGGATCGTATCTTTCTCCTGGAATGTCTCACGGAGGTCGTTGCATGCCTGGAGACCCAGCATAGCAGCATACTCCGCGTTGACTCCCATATGAGGAGCTCCGCCTGCATGGGCAGATTTTCCTTTGTAGCGGATATTTTTCGCTATACATCCGTTCATTCCGAGCAGTGCCTGAAAGTCAAGGTCGGTATCTCCGTCCTCGTTAACGCTGGATCCCTTTGTCATGCCGTGAACCATCATGGCCATGTCGACGCCGTCTAAGAGACCACGGTACATGAATTCGGTCTTACCGCCGTTGTACTTGATGATGCCTTTCTGGCGGAGTTCCTCACGGAATGCAAGCTGGATCATCTCCTCGGCCGGAACGACAACGAGGCGGATGGATCCGCAGAGACCGTCGAGGGCGTGGGGCTGTTTCAATGCGGCTGCGATTCCTAAAAGTGCAGCGGACTGGGCGTTATGTCCGCAGCAGTGGGTCATTCCATTTACGGATTCCGGATGGTTCGCGATATCGAGGGCATCCAGTTCACCGAAGATCGCTACCTTTGGTCCCGGTTTTCCTGTCTCAACATCGGTGTAAAAGCCCGGAATGTTTCCGGCTTTGACGAGTGTGTATCCAAGTGCCTCGTATTTCTCTGCGAGATAGTCGTGGGCCTGCCACTCGGTGTAACCGGTCTGCGGATGAGCCCAGATCCAGCGCTCTGCGTCGAGGATGAGCTGTTTTACGGTATCTACGTTGTTTACGATCAGCTGTTGTCTGTCTGTCATGGAAATACCTCCTGAAATATGTAATATTGGACGGAACCAGGCGCTGTACGGGAGCATCAGGTCAAGCCCGGTTCATCTTTAAAAGCTCGATCAGCGCGTCAGTGTGTTCCTTCGTTGTCGCCCAGCTTGTGGCGATCCGGATCACGGTATGGGAGTCATCATATTTTTCCCAGAAGCTGAATTCCGCCTGCTCTTCCAGACGGTGCAGGACTTCGTCCTCCAGAATAATAAAGATCTGGTTTGTCGGAGTCTCAAGGAAGAACTGGTAACCGTTTTCCTTTAACGCGGATTTTATCGCGGCTGCGCAGTCGAGGGCGGATTCCCCGATATGAAGGTACAGATCATCTGTGAACAGGGTATCGAACTGGATCCCCAGGATGCGGCCTTTCGCGAAGAGCGCTCCGTGCTGCTTTATGATCGTGAAAAAGTGCGGGATCAGCGCCGGATCCGGGATTACGACCGCCTCGCCGAAGAGCGCTCCGCACTTTGTTCCGCCGATATAGAAGACATCGCAAAGTCTCGCAAGATCCCTTAATGTCACGTCATTTTCCGGGGAAGCGAGAGCGTAGGCAAGTCTGGCGCCATCCACATAGAGAGGGAGATGGTACTTACGGCATGCCTCGCTGAGGTCGGTCAGTTCTTCCAGGGAATACAGGGTTCCGTATTCCGTAGGCTGGGAGATATAGACCATACCCGGCATAACCATGTGCTCATGATTATCATCAGATAAAAAAGTATCCATATAAGAGGTGACCTGGGCGGCTGTGATCTTTCCATATGTATGGGGCAGCGGGAGCACTTTATGTCCGCCGAATTCGATGGCACCGGCCTCATGGACTGCGATGTGCCCGGTCTCCGCACAGAGAACGCCCTGATAGGAGCGGAGAAGCGCGTCGATCACGGTAGCGTTTGTCTGGGTGCCGCCCACGAGGAGATAGACTTCCGCGTTTGGAGCGCCGCAGGCTTTGCGGATCTTATCCCGGGCAGATTCGGAGAACTCATCGAGACCGTACCCGGAGGTCTGCATCATATTTGTGGCGAGCAGCTCATTCATGATAGCCGGATGGGCGCCTTCCATGTAATCGCAGACGAATTTCAATTTTTCATTTGCCATGTTAAAAACCTGACCTTTCATGTTGTCTGACTCTATTATACAGATGGCATATTGACGTGTCAATGCAGGAAAGTATATGAAAAGATTTGAAAACACTGAGGGGAATATGGGGATTCAGCTGATGATGACGATAAGAGCGGAAGCCAGAATCCAGAACTTGTGTGGGATTGAACGGAGATAAGAAAATCCGCACATAAACAGGTTTCTCATGAAATAGAGTATTATGAAGAGCGGATTTTCGGGGAAACAGAGCATGAAGCAGAAAGTGATAGAGCCGGTTCTCGGCATATGCCTGCTCGCCATGGTGGTCATGGCGGTGAAATATGGGAGTATTCGTGTGACGGGGAGCGGTGACGCCTACATAAAAGAGACACCGGTGGTGGTGGTCGATGCCGGACACGGCGGAACAGATCCCGGCAAGGTTGGAGTCGACGGGAGCCTGGAGAAAGATATCAACCTGGCTGTGGCGGAGCGGTTGAAAACGTACCTGGAACAGGATGATGTGAAGGTCATTATGACGCGGGAGACGGACACGGGACTTTATTCCGAAACGGACAGCCGGAAAAAGATGGCGGACATGAAGAAACGGTGTGAGATCATTGAGGAGAGCGGCGCGGACCTTGTGGTCAGCATCCACCAGAACAGCTATCACGAGGAATCCGTCTCTGGCGGACAGGTATTCTATTACCGGGATTCGTCAAAGGGAAAGGCGCTGGCGGAGATCCTGCAGGACCGGTTTGACTATGTCCTGGGGGACCAGAACCGGAGACTTCCGAAGGCGAATGCCAATTACTACCTCCTTCTGCATGTGAAATGCCCCATCGTGATCGTGGAGTGCGGATTCTTAAGCAACCGGAAGGAAGCAGCGCTTTTAAACAGCGGGGAGTACCAGGATAAGCTGGCATATACGATTCATATGGGGATCATGGAGTACCTGAATAAGAAGCAATGAGATAGGAAAATGTACAAATGAAGAGAAATAAAATCGTCATATTATACAAAAAAGGTCCACCTGTTTTTAACTATCCGATATGGCATTTAAAAGGTCAATATGCTATGATTCTTTTACCAATTGGGACGAAAAAAATGAAGGAGGGATACTTTGACGAAAGAAGATATGAAACAGATTTCAGACCTTATGGATGAAAAGTTTATTGCATCGGAAGGCCGGGTGCGAGCGGAGATTGTAGCATCGGAGGCGCGGACAGGAGAAAAGATCGATAGGGTGGAAAATAATCTGAGTGCAGAAATAAAGAAGAATCGTATCAGCATGACAAGGCATATGCAGGAGCTGAATGCCAAATGGGTTGAAACAAATGAAAAACTGGATCGTATGCTTGCAAGGATGGATGGAATGGATAAGAATATGAGCGCGATGCGGGCAGAAATGGACGCAGTGCCTAAGCGATTCGACGCGGTAGAGACAAATCTGGGCAGAAAAATTTCAGAATCGGAGGCAGTTACCCGGAGATATACGGAAAAACTGTTTTTCCAGGTGGCAGAAGGCAAAAAGAAACGTTCTGTACGTTCATCTGGGCTGGAAGGATAAAAGATCCGCCGGAGACACGAATATTCCGGCGGATCTTACTATCAGAATTACTCAAGTACGAGTGTACCGTCGCCCTCAGCACGGATCGCGGATTTGAAGAACTCTTCAAATGCCTTTTCCAGGTAGGCCATATCCTTGGAGCCTGCAGTCTCATACGGAGAGTGCATAGCTAACTGCGGAAGTCCGACGTCTACCGTGTTTAAGGAAACCTGAGCGTTGGAGATATTTCCGAGAGTGGAGCCGCCGAGGATATCGGAACGGTTTAAGAACTCCTGGTACGGAACACCTGCGCGCTCGCAGAGGCAGCGCATAACAGCTGCGGAAACAGCGTCTGTTGTGTACTTCTGGTTTGCGCTGTGCTTGATCACGAGACCGCCGTTTAAGTAGGTGCGGTTTGTCGGATCTGTCTTGTCTGCGTAGTTCGGATGTACGGCATGTCCGTTATCCGCGGATACCATGAAGCTGGAAGCGAGGGACGTGAGGTACTCTTCCTCTGTTCTTCCAAGGCTGCGGTTGATGCGGCGGAGAATGTCGTAAAGGAATGTGGAGCCGGCGCCCTGTTTTGTGCCGCTTCCTACTTCCTCGTTGTCAAATACGGCAACGACCGGGATGCAGCGGTCACTTTCACTGTTTAAGAGAGCCATTGTGGATGTGAATGCGCACTGGAGATCATCAAGACGCGGAGCAGAGATAAACTCGCCGTCGCAGCCCCATACAGTACCTTCCATACGGTTGTAAAGGAAGAGGTCCATTCCTTTGATCTGGTCAACGGAGACGCCTGCCTCCTCAGCGATCATCTCTTTGAATGCCTTTCCGGAATTGCTCATGCGGTATAATGGAAGCATATCTTTCTGGATGTTGTACTTGTAACCGTCGTTTACTTCACGGTTCATATGGATTGCGAGGTTCGGGATCATGAGAAGATCACGGTCAACGTTGATCAGTTTTGTTGTGAGACGGTTGCCGTCTTTTACGATAATGCGTCCTGCAACGGAGAGAGGTCTGTCGAACCACGGTGCGCAGAGCATTCCGCCGTACTTCTCAACATTTAATTTTACATACTGGTTCTCGATGTTCATCTCAGAAGACTCTTTGATCTTTAAGGTCGGGGAGTCGCTGTGGCTTGCCGCGATATGGAAGCCGGAATAATCCTTGCGGGATACCTTGAATGCGATGATCGCGGACTGGTTGCGGGTTACGAAATACTTTCCGCCCTCAGCAAGATTCCAGGTATTGCCCTCAGCGAGGCGCTCGAAGCCTGCCTCGGTCAGGTAGTTTGCCAGTTCATGAACAGCATGGAAACCGGTCGGGCTCTTTTTGATAAAAGAAAATAATTCCTCATTCAGATTTTGAATCATGTTTTTGTTACTCCTTTCGATAAATAACCCCTGTAAGTCATACTACTTTATTATATAAAAAAAATGAAGATCAGGCAAGCTTGCGCTATGATGTGCGCAAGTGTTAAAATGAAATTCTGGTAGCTTTCGTTATAATTCTGACGTTTTTCTGAAGTTTGTGAAAAAGGTCCCGAAAAGGTACCTTTATTCGCGGTTTCATGTTAAAATATGGTCACGAGTAGCTGCGAAGGTATGGAACAGTTACAAATACGATCAATATGGTGAGAAGATCACTGGGAAAAGAGGGGAACTTATGGATTGGAAGAAGATCAGACAGGCAGTCCGCACGGTGCTGGCGGCTGTATTGATCTGCGCTGCATCGGTGGGAATCACCGGTGATCCGGCATATGCGGCGGATATGGGCGCAGTTTACGGAATTTATGAGCATGGAACCGGTTGGAGTGGGTATCATGGTGACAGCAAAACAGCGCGTGCTGGAACCGGAAGCTATGTGACGGCGATCCGCGCCAGCCTTCAGGGACAACCTGAGGGAATGAGCGGCACGCTTTCTTACCAGGTGAACTTAAGCGGAAGCGGATGGCTTTCCTGGCAGGAAAATATGACTCCGAATGGAAGCACCGAGACAGATATGCCGTTAGAAGCGGTCCGCATGGCATTTACCGGACAGCTTGCGGAGAATTATGATGTTTATTACTCTGTATATCAGAATGGCTCCTGGACAACTCCGGTGAAGAACGGGGAGACTGCGGGAACCGAAGGACAGGGACTCCGTGTGGATGGTCTCTGGGTAACGGTGACGGGAAAAGGTGCGGAGGTACCGGAAGGCCCGAATGGAAAGAGCGTTGACCCGACAAGACCGATGGTTGCCCTGACCTTTGATGACGGTCCGTCGAAGTATACGCCCCGGATCCTGGATTCCCTGGAAGCGAACGGCGGAAGAGCCACATTCTTCATGGTGGGCAACCGAGTTGCGTCCTATGCGTCTACCGTAAAGCGCATGGCGGATCTCGGATGCGAGACAGACAGCCATACCTGGGCACATACATATCTGACAGGAATGTCTGAGGGAGAGATATTACAGAGCTTAAATCAGACACGCGATGCCATTGTGGCAGCAGGCGGAAACGCGCCGAAAGGTGTCCGCCCGCCGGGAGGAAAGATCAATGATGCCAGTAAGGCGGTTCTCGCAAAGGCTGGAATGCCGTCCATCATCTGGTCCGTGGATACCCTGGACTGGAAGACGAGAAACGCGCAGCACACCATCGACACAGTTCTCAGACAGGTGCAGGATGGAGATATCATCCTGATGCATGACCTCTATGAGCAGAGCGTCATTGCGGCAGAGACGCTGATTCCTGAACTCACGAGAAGAGGTTACCAGCTCGTGACAGTCAGCGAGATGGCAGAGCTCCGCGGTGGCATGGCGGCAGGACAGTCTTATGGACATTTCCGCTAAGAATAAAAAATATTGCAGTATGAAGCAAAATGTGATATTCTGTTAACGAACAAATAAATATCGTTCTTCGGGGCGGGGTGCGATTCCCCACCGGCGGTATAGTCCGCGACCTGCGAAAGCAGCTGATTTGGTGAGATTCCAAAACCGACAGTATAGTCTGGATGAGAGAAGAAATTGTATGACAGGAGTAGTTCATTCAAGCCCCGGACTTTTTCAATGGTCCGGGGTCTTTTTATTTACATGGACAGGGAATCATCCCCACGAGTCCGTGTGAGCCGGCAATCCTGCACAGCAATTCCTTGTAACAGAAGAACAACAAGTACAAGGAGGGACATTATGAACCAGAACAAAGTATTAAGTGTCAGAAATCTCGTGCTGATCGCCATGTTCAGCGCACTCGCAGCCGTATTGGAGACGATCCAGGTGGCGGTTCCGTTTGCACCGCCGTTTTACAAGCTGGACTTCGCGGAGCTCCCGGTACTGATCGGCGGCTTTGCCATGGGACCGGCCCAGGCAGCTCTGATCGCGATCGTTAAGAACCTCTTAAAGCTGCTCTTAAACGGAACAAGCACTTACTATGTCGGCGAGCTCGGAAACATCATTGGAAGCTGCATGTTCTCCGTACCGGCTGCCCTGATCTACCGCAGACATAAAACGAAAAAGACCGCTATGGTCGCTCTCGCCGCCGGTGTCATCTGTGCTATCGTCGGCGCTGTATTCGTAAACTGCGCGATCACACTTCCGTTCTACGCAAAAGTTGCTTTCGGCGGAATCGAGAACATCATCGCAATGGGAACAAAGATCAACCCGGCAGTTACAAACCTGTATACATTCGCGATCTTCATGATCGTTCCGTTCAACCTTGTAAAATGCGGACTGAATGCGATCGTAACAGCACTTGTATATAAGCATGTCAGCGTGATCATCCATGCAGGGGTTCACAGAGAAAAGAAAACTGAAAATACGGCGGCATAACACCTGAAATGGGAGATTCCCCCGGGATAGAGACGGCAAAAGCCGTGTCTGCCTCGGGGGACTTACAATTTATGTGAGAAGTGAGCAAAAGCCTGCGCAGGCACAAAAGTGAGCGCTGGCAGGTGGCAGCAGTACTTGACGGATAACGACCGAAATGAGATAGTGAAGCGGCAATGACTTAAGAAACGGAGAAAATAAAATGGTAAGATATTATAATGAACTGACAAGACTGGAAATGGAACAGGTCGACAAGGACGAGACGGTGGTCATGATCCCGGTGGGAGCGTTGGAACAGCACGGAAACCAGTGTCCGCTGGGTACAGACGAGATCATCGCGGAGGGAACGGCGAGACGGATCAAAGAGGCCTTAGACCGGGAGATCCCGGACTATCCGATGCTGATCTTTCCGCTGATCCCGGTGGGACTCAGCACGGAACATGTGAACTTCTGCGGTTCTGTCACCTTAAAGCCGGATACCTTTTATCATGTTCTCTACGACATCTGCAAAGGCCTGGCGCATCACGGATTCAGGAAGATCGCAATCTTGAACTGCCACGGCGGAAACTCCCCGATCATCCAGGTCTTAAGCAGGGAGGTAAGAAGTGAGCTCGGAATCGCCATATTTATCATCAACTGTGGCGCATTCTTCGGAAACCAGGCGGTAAAAGACACTGTGACACCTGGAAATATCTGGGATTTCCACGGCGGTGAGATGGAGACATCCATGGTTCTCGCGGAGCGCCCGGAGACAGTAAAGCTGGAGACCTCCGAGGCGGGAATCCCGAGAAAGTTCATGGGAAACAAGACATTCACCGTATATGGCCCGATCACTCTTGGCTGGGTTTCAGAAGAGTGGGAGACCGAGGACGGAAAGCCCATCGGAATCGGCGGCGATCCAAGCGGGGCGACGGCGGAGAAGGGCAACCAGATCTACGACAGCTTTGTGGAGTCGATCCTTTCAGGGCTGAAAGAGATCAGAAAGTGGAAAGACTAAGGCACTGTTTCAGAAAATAGTGAAAAAGTGCTGAGAAACCGGTGGACAGATCATTATTACAGCAATATTAAGAAGAACAGAAAAATTGAAATGAATGGAAACGATGCCGGAAAAGCCTGTAAATCCGCCGGAAATCTGTTGCAACCATAACTTTCATGTGCTAAACTGAATACGCAATTGAACAAAGTAAGGTGCTGCGGTTTTATGCAGCACCTTTATCATTACGCGGCAGGCCACAGCGATACCGCCGCATGAGCGTAAAAATGGGAAACCGTATAGAAGAAACACAGGTTTTCTGGACATTTGAGTAATAGAATCGAGAGTGCAGAACATGAATACAAAAGTAGTTCGTATCAAAGAGGAAGAGAAGACAAGAGAGACGCTGGAAAAGAATCCAGGGCTTTTAGAGGCGGCTGAGATCTTGAAAAACGGCGGTCTCGTGGCGTTCCCGACGGAGACCGTTTACGGCCTTGGTGCCAACGCGTTGAATGAGGAAGCGGCAAAGAAGATCTACGCGGCAAAAGGACGTCCGTCCGACAACCCGCTGATCGCCCATATTTCCTGTATGGAAGAACTTCCGGCGATCGTGAAGGAGATCCCGGAGGCGGGCCGGAAACTGGCTGAAAAGTACTGGCCGGGTCCGCTGACCATGATCTTCCCGAAAAAGGACATCGTACCTTATGGAACCACCGGCGGTCTTGATACCGTTGCGGTCCGCATGCCGGTGGATCCGGTGGCAAATTGTCTGATCCATCTCGCAGGTGTTCCGATCGCGGCACCGAGTGCCAACACTTCCGGAAGACCGAGCCCGACAAAGGCGGAACATGTCATCGAGGACATGGACGGAAAGATCGAGATGATCATCGACGGCGGCGATGTGGGAATCGGCGTGGAATCCACTATCGTGGATGTATCCGGCGAGATCCCGACACTTCTCCGCCCGGGCGCGATCACCATTGAGATGCTGCGTGAGACGTTGGGCCAGGTGGATATCGATCCAGTGATCTTAGGACCGGTCAGCGGCGATATCAAGCCGAAGGCGCCGGGAATGAAGTACCGCCATTATGCCCCGAAGGCGGACATGACACTGGTAGAAGGCGACATGGACAAGGTCGTTGCCTACATCAATGAGCAGACAAAGAAAGCGGAAGCAGAGGGAAAGAAAGTCGGCATCATCTGCACCGAGGAGAGTCAGGACATGTACCAGGGCGGAAACCTCGAGGTGATCGGAAGCCGGGAACACGAGGAGACGGTGGCCCACAACTTGTTTGCAGTTCTGCGTGATTTCGATGCCAGAAAGGTTGACTGCATTTTCTCCGAGAGCTTTTCCAAAGACCAGCTCGGCCAGGCGATCATGAACCGCCTGTGCAAGGCAGCCGGATATCATATTGTGAACATATAAAATTGCTGGAAGGCCTGCGCTTGCTGCGGTGGCTGCAGTAAAGGCAAAAGTACGATCAATTAAAATGAGAAATGGATTTTACCCGTAACTGTGAGAGCGTTGGGCAGTTACATATATGAAATGGAGGACGATCTATGTCAGATAAGAGAAACGGATACATTACCTGGGACGAGTATTTCATGGGAGTTGCAAAGCTTTCTGCCATGCGCTCCAAGGATCCGAACACACAGGTCGGCGCGTGCATCGTGAGCGAGGACAACAAGATCCTGTCCATGGGCTATAACGGATTCCCGAAGGGCTGTTCCGACGACGAGTTCCCGTGGGATAAGATAGACGAGGATCCGTATAATAGAAAATATTTCTATGTGACGCACAGTGAGTTGAACGCGATCTTAAACTACCGCGGCGGCAGTCTGGAAGGCAGCAAGCTCTATGTAACACTGTTCCCGTGCAACGAGTGCGCGAAGGCGATCATCCAGGCGGGCATCCAGACCATCGTCTACGAGAGCGATAAGTACGCGAACGACGCGTCCACACGGGCATCCAAGAGAATGCTGAATGCGGCGGGTGTGCGCTATTACCAGTACAACCCGACAGGCCGTAAGATCGAGTACCGGGTATAACGGAGGAACGAATGAAATTTTTGCTGGCGGCGATCAACGCCAAATATATCCACTCGAATCCGGGTGTCTACAGTCTGCGCGCCTTTGCTAGGACGAAGATCCCGTGGGCGGATATCGAGATCGGAGAATACACCATCAATCACCAGATGGACTTAATTTTACAGGATATCTACAGGAGAAAGCCGGATTTTATCGGCTTTTCCTGTTATATATGGAATATTTCCTACATCATGGAGATCGTCCGTGACGTGAAGAAAGTATTGCCGGAGGTGGAGATCTGGCTCGGCGGACCGGAAGTGTCCTATGACGCGAAAAAAGTGCTGACCAGGGAGCCGGATGTCTGCGGCGTGATGCGCGGGGAAGGCGAGCTGACGTTTACGGAGCTTGTGCGGGCGTATCTGAAAAGGGAAGAACTGTGTGCAGCAAGCTTAGACTTAGATCACATTCCGGGAATTACCTACCGCGCTGAGAGCGGCGAGGTCGTGGAACGTGGTCCCCAGCGCCTTCTGAGCCTGGATGAGATCCCGTTCTACTATGACGATATGGCTGGATTCGAGAACAGGATCGTCTACTACGAGAGCAGCCGCGGCTGCCCGTTCTCCTGCAGCTACTGCCTGTCTTCCATTGATAAAACCGTGCGTTTCCGGAGTCTGGACCTGGTACTCCCGGAACTGCAGTTTTTCCTGGACCACAAGGTTCCACAGGTCAAGTTTGTGGACAGAACCTTCAACTGTAAGCGGGATCACACGTTAGGAATCTGGCGTTATCTCGTGGAACATGACAATGGGATCACAAACTTCCATTTCGAGGTCTCCGCGGATATCTTCGATGAGGAGGAACTGGAACTTATCGGAAAGATGCGCCCGGGGCTGATTCAGCTTGAGATCGGTGTCCAGTCCACAAACCCGGATACGATCAAGGAAATCCACAGACACATGGACCTTGTGAAACTAAAACAGGCGGTGGACCGGGTCTACGATTACCGGAACACCCATCAGCACCTGGATCTGATCGCGGGACTTCCCTATGAGAATTATGAGTCTTTCATGCGCTCCTTCGACGATGTCTACCGGATGCGTCCGGACCAGCTTCAGATGGGATTCTTAAAAGTATTGAAGGGCTCTTACATGGAAGAGCAGGTCGCGGCATATGATCTGAAATACCGGGGAATTCCGCCATACGAAGTCCTTTCCACGAAGTGGCTGCCCTACAGCGATGTGATCCGGCTGAAGGGCGTGGAGGACATGGTGGAGGTCTACTACAACAGCGGACAGTTCCCGGCAACCATGAAACTGCTGGAAAAGAAATTTGCGCGGCCGTCGGAAATTTTTACGAGTCTGGCGGAATATTATGAGAAGAACGGACTGACAGGGATCAGTCACAGCAGGCTGGCAAGGTATGAGATCCTTTATAGATTTTTAGAGGAAAAAGAGGTTAAAGTGGAACAGAGCACGCCTGCGGCAGAAGAACCGGCAGGAATGGAGCAGAAAACCGGCGTGATAGCTGCAGAAACAGCAGTAAAACTGACACTAGCTGACTTCCGCGACAGCCTGATGTACGACCTCTATGTCCGCGAAAATATCAAGAGCCGCCCGTCCTTTGCCAGTGACCAGTCCCCATACAAGAAAGAAGTGCGGGAATTCTTCATGGCGGAGGAAGAGAGTCCTCAGTGGCTTACGGGCTATGCGGGATTTGATTCGAAGCAGATGGCGAAAATGGCTCATCTGGAACATATGGAAGATGGAACGTTTGTATTGTTTGATTATAAAAATCGGGATCCGTTGTCAGGAAACGCCAGAGCAGTCCGCTTCCGGTATGACCGGAAGGGAAGCCGGATGGTGCCAGCAAAACGAGCACGGATATGAAGAAAATTGTGCAGATATGTGATGATGCAGTGAAAGTAAAGATGGAGAACAGACATGGCAGATGAAATGATAAATTCTTATGTCGCCCTGGATCTTGAGACGACGGGCATCGGTGCCCGTCACGAAAAGATCACGGAGATCGGCATGGTGAAGGTGATCGACGGTGAGACGACGGACACTTACCACACTATGGTAAATCCGCACCGGGAGATCCCGAAGCGGATCGTGGAGCTGACGGGGATCACTGATGATATGGTGAAGGATGCACCGGGAATCGAGGAGATCCTGGATGAGGTCCTGGCCTTCACCGAAGACCTCCCGCTTCTCGGCCACCAGATCATTTTTGACTACGGCTTCCTCGTACAGGCCGCAGTGAACCAGAAACGGAAATTCGAGAAATACGGGGTCGATACACTGAAACTCTGCCGGTATCTGATGCCGGGGGAGGAAAAGAAGAATCTGAGTGCCGCGTGCGCGTACTTTGAGGTTACCCAGGATACGGCACACCGGGCACTTTCCGATGCCTATGCCGCCCACAATCTATACCAGGAACTGAAAAAAAGGTTTGGCAAAGAACGTCCGGAACTCTTCACTGCCAAAATGCTCCAATATAAGGCAAAAAAGGAACGGACGGCGTCGAAAAGGCAAAAAGAACACTTGCAGGATTTACTAAAATATCATAGAATAGACATAACTGTCGAGATCGATCACATGTCCGGAAATGAGATATCCCGGATGATCGACAAGATTATTTTCCAGTATGGAAGAATCCCGGAAAATGCGAAAAAACAGGGATAGTTTTCCGGAACCCTGAGAAAATGAATATTAGTGAATATAGTTCGGAATGAGTTACAGCATATGGCAGCCAGGACTTTTTGATCTGGAATGCGGAGCATCGGTAAAATCTGATGCAGTTTGCTCAGGGCATGGGCTGTAACCGGAATGGAAAGCAAGAAGAGGTGAATGTTGTGTTTAACATGAATAATAAAAAGACAAGAAAGATTTTCTCTACCATCGTAATCGTATTAGTTGTACTCGCAATGGTAGTGCCGATGGTCCTCGGCTCCCTTCTTTCTATTTTTTAATCGTGACGGGCTGAAGCCCCAAAATCTATCAGGCATCAGGAAGATATCAGTGAGGAGAAAAGAATGAAGAAAAATGTGTGGATCGCAGGCATGACGGCGATTTTAAGCGCCGGACTTGTTTGGCTTGCCCCGGTTTTCACACTGGCAGATGAACGGATCCCGGACGGGGTCTCTGTTGGAGCCGTCAGTCTTTCCGGACTTACGGAAGAGGAAGCCGAAAAGCAGATTGAGAGTTATGTAAATGAAAAATTAAATCAGGATATCACGCTTGTGGTAAACGGCGCGGAGGCGAAGTCCGACGCGCAGACCCTTGGCGTCGCCTGGGATAACCAGGATGAGGTAGCTGAGGCCATTCAGGGGACGGAGCTCAAGGGAAACCTTGTAAAGCGGTATATGAAAAAGAAAGACCTGGAGGTAAATCCGGTGAAGATCGAGCTGGATCTCTCCGTGGACCAGGATAAGGTATCTTCCTTTGTATCCGAGAAATGCGGTTCCGCGGTGGCGGGTGCCGTTGACGCGACGATCACAAGAAAAGACGGAAAATTTGAGATCACTCCTTCAAAAGAAGGTCTGGCTGTCGATATGGATGCGACAAAAGCGGCTCTCAACGAGGCGTTAAACAGCGAAAATACGGATGCGATCCGGGTGGAGGCGTCTGTGACCGTTAAAAAGCCGAAGGTGACAGAGGAAGATCTCGCGACGATCAAGGATGTTCTCGGAACATTCTCCACCAGCTTTGCGACAAGCGGTGCGTCCCGTTCCACAAACCTTGCGGTGGGTGCAGGAAAGATCAACGGACATGTGCTGATGCCGGGCGAAGTGCTCTCCGGATATGAGTGCATGCATCCGTTTACACTGGAAAATGGATACAAGACGGCAACTGCTTACGAAAATGGCAAGTCCGTTGACAGCATTGGAGGCGGTGTCTGCCAGATCTCAACGACACTCTACAACGCGTCCTTATATGCGGAGCTTGAGATCGTCCAGAGACAGAACCACTCCATGTCCGTCAGCTATGTAAAGCCGTCCATGGACGCGGCGATCGCCGGAACTTATAAAGACCTTAAGGTAAAGAACCCATATGATACTCCGATCTACGTCGAGGGCTATACCAAGGGAAAGACCCTGACCTTTACGATCTACGGAAAAGAGACGAGACCGTCGAACAGGACTCTGGCATTTGAGTCTGAGACGCTTTCCACGACACCGTCCCCTACCCAGGAGATCCAGGACCCGAGTCTCCCGGCAGGCCAGCGCGTGAAGGTGGAATCCGGACATACGGGATTAAAATCGAAATTATATAAGTGCGTCTATGTAGATGGACAGTTACAGGAACGCACTTTATTGAATTCTGACACATACAACGCGTCAAAGACTGTTTACCGCGTAGGTACAGGAGTCGCGGCTCCGGCAGAGACAACACCTGTGGCCCCGGCAGCACCTGCGGAAACGGAAGCTGCGGCCCCGGCAGAGACAGCAGCGCCGGAGACACAGGCGCCTGAAACCGCGGCCCCGGAGACAGCCGGACCGCAGCCGGGCGAGAACTACGGCCCGGGAATGAGTGCCCAGGCGGGAGAGAACGCGGCTTAGGCCGCATAGAAAAGAGACCGGAATCATGAGAAAAATTGAGCGCGAACCCAACGGAGCTGGGATCTTTAAGCCGGGACAGGATCTGGTAGTTGCAGGAACTGTCGGAAAAAACGGTGTGAAGGCGGCTCTGTCGGCAAAAGAAAAAGAGATATCAGCCCGATTCCCGGAGTGGTTTGTCAAACGGATCCGGGAGCAGGCAGATAAAAAATCAGAGCTGACTCCGGAGATGCTGAACGCCTGCGGTGCAGGAGAATGGGAAGAGATTTCGGAGGGCGGCATACTGGCCGCCCTTTGGGCCATATCGGGAGCTTACGAGCAGGGGATTTCCTTTGAACTGAGGAAGATCCCGGTGGCTCAGGAGACGATTGAGATCTGTGAACTCTTTGACCTGAATCCGTACAGACTTTCATCGGGGGAATGTCTCCTGATGGCAGTGGAAAACGGCGGGGATGCCGTGAAGCTCCTGAGTGAAGCCGGAATCCCGTCTGCAGTGATCGGTAAAGTCGAAAAAGGGATCGCCAGAAAAATGGTCGGGATCGGAACGACCGGATTTCTGGAACGACCGGCACCAGATGAGATCCGGAAGCTTACGGATGCAGCTTCTGGAAAAGAATGATAGATGCAATGAGGAGGAACAATTATGCGTGAAAAAATTTTGGCGATCATTGAAAAGAACAGCCGAATTGATTTAAAGGATCTGGCCGCCCTTCTGGGTGAGAGTGAAGCAGCCGTCGCGAATGAGATCGCGGAGATGGAAAAGGAGAACATTATCTGCGGTTATCACACGATGATCAACTGGGATAACACAGGTGATGAGAAAGTGATCGCTCTGATCGAGGTGAAGGTAACCCCGCAGAGAGGAATGGGCTTTGATAAGATCGCGGAGCGCATCTACCAGTACAGTGAGGTGACTTCTGTATATCTGATGTCCGGCGCCTTTGATTTTACCGTGATCATTGAGGGCAAAACGATGAGAGAGGTCGCGCAGTTCGTATCGGAGAAGCTGTCACCGATGGATTCGGTCCTCAGCACAGCGACACACTTTGTCCTCAAGAAGTATAAAGATCATGGAACAGTTATGTGCGGTAAGGCAGAAGATGAAAGGATGATGATTACACCGTGAGAAACCCATTATCAGATAAAATCGTATCGATCCAGCCATCCGGAATCCGTAAATTTTTCGACATTGTGAGCGAGATGAAGGACGCGATCTCCCTTGGTGTCGGTGAGCCGGATTTTGATACTCCGTGGCACATCCGGGACGAGGGAATCTACTCTCTGGAAAAGGGACGGACTTTTTATACCTCAAATGCAGGTTTAAAGGAATTAAAGATCGAGATCTGTAATTATTTAAAGAGACGTTTTGATGTAGAGTATGATTATAATAAGGAAGTTATGGTCACGGTCGGCGGCAGTGAAGCCATCGATATTGCTCTCCGTGCCATGTTAAATCCGGGGGATGAGGTTCTGATCCCTCAGCCGAGCTATGTTTCCTACACTCCGTGTACGGTTCTGGCTGACGGTGTGCCGGTTACGATCCAGCTCGAAGAAAAAGATAAATTCCGTCTTACAAAGGAAAAACTACTCGAGAAGATCACACCGAAAACGAAGGTTCTGATCCTTCCGTTCCCCAATAACCCAACCGGATCCATCATGGAGCCGGAGGATCTGGCGGAGATCGCGAAGATCTGTATCGAAAAAGACCTGTTTGTTATCTCCGACGAGATCTATTCAGAGCTTACTTATAAGGGACAGCACTGTACGATCGCCGCATTCCCGGGAATGAAGGAGCGCACCGTTCTGATCAACGGCTTTTCAAAATCCTACGCGATGACCGGATGGCGTCTTGGATATGCGTGTGCGCCGGAGCTGATCCT
The DNA here is from genome assembly GCF_032490495.1 of Pilosibacter fragilis. Classification (NCBI taxonomy): domain Bacteria; kingdom Bacillati; phylum Bacillota; class Clostridia; order Eubacteriales; family Clostridiaceae; genus Pilosibacter; species Pilosibacter fragilis. Next base: position 209,348 of record NZ_JAVYJB010000005.1, read on the forward strand.
GAAGCAGATGTTAAAGATCCACCAGTTTGCGATCATGTGTGCACCGACGACAAGCCAGTATGCTGCGGTCGAGGCATTAAAAAACGGAGACAAAGATGTAGCTGAGATGCGGAGCGCATACGACCAGAGAAGACGTTATCTCGTGAAGGCACTCCGTGATATGGGCTTTGACTGTTATGAACCGCAGGGCGCATTCTATGTGTTCCCGAGCATCAAGAAGTTCGGAATGACCTCTGATGAGTTTGCGTTAAAGCTGCTGGAGGAGGAGAAGGTTGCCGTTGTTCCGGGTACCGCATTCGGTGACTGCGGCGAGGGATATTTAAGAATTTCCTATGCATACTCCTTAAATGATCTGAAACGTGCCCTCGAGAGAATGGAGCGGTTCGTGAAGAGACATCTGAATGATGCGAAATAAATGGATGCTGTGATTGTGCGCTGAGCGGACGGTCATGTAAAATACAGTTCCCCGGCTTGATCATGAAGGTGGTCGGGCCGGGGTTTTATATGTCTGCACCTTATATTTCGTGAGAAAATCCGGATTGCTGACATTAGTTCTGAGTGATCGTGGAAAGCGGAAAGCGGCAGACATGACAGGAGAAGATCAACAATGAATATCGTATTATACGAGCCGGAAATGCCGGCCAATACAGGAAATATCGGGCGCACCTGTGTGGCGACGAACACGAAGCTGCACCTGATCGAGCCGCTGGGATTTAAGCTCAGCGAGAAGCATTTAGTCCGGGCAGGGCTGGATTACTGGGATAAGCTGGACGTAACGGTTTACAGCGATTACCAGGATTTCTTAAAGAAGAATCCGGGGGCGAAGATATACATGGCGACCACAAAGGGTGAGCATGTATACACGGATATTCCCTATGACCCGGATGCCTACATCATGTTCGGACCGGAGAGCCGTGGAATCCCGGAGGAGATCCTGGTGGAAAACCGCGAAAACTGCATCAGGATCCCGATGTGGGGAGATATCCGGTCGCTGAATCTCTCGAATTCTGTTGCAATCGTGCTGTATGAGGCGTTACGGCAGAACGGATTTGAGCAGATGACGATGGAAGGACATCTGCATCATTTACACTGGAAAGAATAATTGAAAAATTAAAAAATGATAGAGCGCTTATTGGATACAAGATACGAAGCAGCTCCGCTGTGGATTTCCGGCATGTTTTGGAGACAGCTGGGGAAGAGATAAGCGTTTTATAAAAAGGGGAAAGCGAGAATACAATTATGATGAATGAAAAATGGGAAGAACAGTTCCGTGAACAGATCCATGAATTTGTTGGAACGATCGAGAAGTTCGATAAGGGAGAGATCGACCGTAAGGCATACAAGGGAATCTCCGGTGGATTCGGAAGCTATGCACAGCATGATCCGTCAAAGCACATGCTGCGTCTCAGAATGGCAGGCGGGAACCTGACGGAAAAACGTCTGGAATTCCTCGCCGAGGCAGTGAGAGATTACGGTGTGGAGCTTATGAAGCTTACCACCTGTGAGACCGTGCAGCTCCACAACCTGAAAGCAGAGCAGGTTCCGGTCCTCATGGAGAAAGCCATCGCGAGTGAGATTTACAGCAGAGGCGGCGGTGGAGACAATCCGAGAAATATCATGATGAGTCCTCTCTCCGGCGTGCAGAAAGGTGAGGCATTCGATGTAAAACCGTATGCGGAGGCAGCGGCAGAGTACCTGCTCTCTATTGCTGGCGAGATCCACATGCCGAGAAAGTTAAAAGTAGCCTTCAGCAACGGTGCGGATGATTCCGTACACAGCGCCTTCCGCGATATGGGATTTATGGCAAACCCGGATGGAACCTTTACACTTCGCATCGCGGGCGGACTCGGCGGCGGCTATAAGATGGGAATCCTTGTGGATGAACATGTCGCGGCGACGGAGATCCTTTACTACATCCGTGCCATGATCGAGACATTCTGCCAGCATGGAAATTATGAAAACCGCGCGAAGGCCCGTACCCGCTTTATGCAGGAGACTCTGGGCACTGATGGTTTAAAGGAAGCGTTCCTTGAGAATGTGGCAAAGGTAAAAGAAAAAGGCGGTCTTGACCTTCATGTGGAAGCAAAGCCGGTAACAAAGAAAGGCAGCGGCGAGATTTCCGGAAAGCGTGTAGTCGCACAGAAACAGCCGGGACTCTATGCGGTGGCATACCACCCGATTGGTGGATGTCTTCCGGCAGGAAAACCTGCGGAGCTTCTTACTCTTGTAAGAGAGATCCCGGACGCAGAGTGCCGGATCGCTCCGTATGAGACGATCTACATCATCAACCTCACTGCTGACGAGGCGAAGAAAGTCCTTGAAGCGACAAACGACGGCGCTCAGAGCACTTTTGAGAACAGTGTAGCCTGTATCGGTGCTGCAATCTGCCAGCAGGGTGTAAGAGACAGTCAGGCGGCGCTCAGAGCGGCTGTGGAGGCAGTCCGTGAGGCCGGGATCCCGGACGGAGCGCTTCCGAGGATCTGTATTTCCGGATGCCCGTCCAGCTGTTCCGGACACCAGGCGGCAGCCATCGGTTTCCAGGGAGCGGCAAAGTCTGTTGACGGAAAGCCGGAGTCCGCGTTTAAGATGTTTGTAGGCGGAAGCGATAAGCTGGGTGCCGCAAAGTTCGGCGAGGCCGGAGCTGTGATCTTAGAGCGCGATCTGCCGAAATTCTTCGTGGACCTTGGAAAAGCCGTTGCCAGCCGGAACATGAACTGGGAGACATGGATCGTGGGGCATGAGGATGAATTTAAGGCGATTGTGGAAAAGTACGCTTAAGAGGAAATCATACGTGGAAAAGTGGGAAAATCCGAGAATGAAAGTAAGCAGCAGAGGCAGCGAAAGCTTTCGTTCAGAGCCCGAATTCATATAAGTAAAAGAGGGCTTTTTAAGAAAGTACGTAACTATTCAGTACCTTCATAGTTACGTGCAAAAATCCATTCCAGATCAGCTTCGCTGATGGGATTTTTGCTTTCCAGCCTATGTTTTCTTACGGTCAGCGCAGCAAGTGCGCAGACCTACTGAACAGTTACGAAAGTACTTCATATTTGAATAACAACATAAAAACGGTCGACAGCGAAAAAACTGTCGGCCGTTTTGTATTTTCGAAAATGATTTTAGGGCAGATGCATCCTGGAAAAATATCTTTTACATCTCAATCAACTGAAACTCCACCTGTCTGGCCCGCAGCATCTGTGCTTCCCGGCGATGGCATGTGAAAATAATGATCTGGCCTCCATAGGCGGAGGCGAGCCATTCCAGTGCCGTCTTCAGGCGCTCATCATCATACTGTGTAAAGCTGTCATCGAAGATCAGCGGGAAGCCGGAGCCGGATCCCTGGAGAAGCTTTGCGGCGGCGAGACGCAGGGCGAGATAGACCTGGTCCATGGTTCCGCTGCTGACGTTCTCGAGGGGAACCAGCTTTGTCTTCGTGTTTAAGAAGACATTCAGATTCTCGTCGATGCTCATGCTGTCATAGATCCCGCCGGTGATTCCGGTAATGTACTGGGACGCTTCTTTATTCAGGTAGAGTCCGAAGGAATCACGGATCGAGGAGGAGAGATCTGCCATAGTCTCCTGGGCAAGATCGATGGCGACGATCTCATCGTGGATCCTGTCGTTTTCCGCCAGTGTCCGCTTCAATGCCTTCGCCTTATTTTTACAGTTGCTCAAATGCTCTAATTTCTTCTCAAGCTCCCACTGGGTCCGCTGCTGTTTCTCGATCATCTCGCTGCAGCCGGCCTGTTTCGTCTGGAGATTGCTTAAATCTTCTAAGAACTTCCTGATCTCTGCCTCAGACTGGGTAACCATATCGCAGAGCTTTGAGAATTCGCCCATTCTCGCCCGGAACGCGTTCATGGCATCCTCAGACACTGCGGAATCGCCGAGATGTCTCGCGAGAAGCGCGCCAAGTTCAGAGGAAGTATTGTCGAACAATCTGTGGTATTCTTTATCTTTCTGGAGGATGAACAGGGAGATGATAAAGAAGATCACAGCCGCCGTGGCTGCCGCGCCACAGACCGGAAGATAGGCGGTGAGGTTGAAATATCCAAGTGTCGCTGCAGCCCCCAGTCCTGCGACTCCGAGAACCGCTGTGAGACCGGAAAGAACCTTCCTGGACTTCTTGTTACACTCCCCATTCAGAGTATTATATTCGCTGTAAAGCCTCTCCGCGTCGGAAGACATGGCATCCACGGATGCCCGGTCTGTAAAGCCGTTGTCAGACAGCACCTTTTTCCCATTTGCCAGTTTCTCGTCCAGATCCTTTTTCTGTGTCTGGGTGTTGTCGATCAGGCCCTTGACCTGGGTCCGCATATTCTGGTAGGCGGCGAGCTGGTTCTCGTACTCCGGACCGGCGATCTCCGCCTCCACATTCCGGATCTCCGCGAGAAGAGAGGTAAACTCCCGGCTCGCCTCTGGGATCAGACCCGCCTCGAGGGAACGTTTCTGGTTTCTCAAAAACGCAGTCGCTTTTGTGATATTTAAGGAAATATTGCCGGTGGTGTTCATGTTGGCAATATAATTCTTTAATTCCGTCACCATCCCGTCTTCGGTGGCACTCTTTAACTGACCAATACTGATGGTGTTGTTGTACATGGTCTCGGTGAGACCGTCAAGCAGGCTGGAGACAAATGCAGGTGTCGCCTCTTCCTCCAGTCCTTTCGTCTCATTGATGATCTTTAAAGACTTATTTTCCTTCCGGAACCGGCGCTCGATGCGGTAGATGGTTCCGTCCTTTTCCAGTCTCAGCCATCCCTCGTAGGTTCCGCTGTTCTCCCAGGGCTCGTACTTTGTATACAGATCATTCTTTGCCGCCCGTCCGCGCCCGCGCTCGATGCCGAAGAGCATGCCGCGGATGAAGGTGTGAAGCGTGGATTTTCCGGCTTCGTTCTTTCCGTAGATAATGTTGATCCCGTCGTTGAAGGAGATGGTCCGGTCATGAAATTTTCCGAAACCGTCGATATGTAATTCGAGTAATCTCATGGCTGGCTCCTTTCATCTTTTGTCATAAGCAGGGCATGAATTCCATAGTACAGGGCTTTCTTCTCCACCGGGCTCATATCATCCTTCATGAGTGCCTGGATATAAAAGCCGATCATGTCGCTTGGATGTTCCGCGAACAGTGCGTGGAAATCATACTGTGGCTCCGACTCGTCCAGGATCTCGATAATATTCCACTGACCGGAGAGAAAATCCAGGTCAAAGCTGATATCCGGGTCTCGCATACCGCGGATCCGGAAGCGGTAGATATTGTTGGCACCGCGCTTGCGGATCTCGTCGGCGATGATCTGGGAAAGCTCGGTGTTTGTCGTCTGGGGCGTCACATTGACCACGAGCGGGATATACTGGGCCTGGCAGACTTCCTTAAACTGCAGGGAGGTCACATGTCCGCTGGTGGTGTCGATCTCGCCGATAAAATATCCGTGAGGTCCGGTCTCCGTCATGTCAAGCGGTTCCGGGGAACCGGCGTAGGCCATGCGGTTTTCCAGAAGAATCTCCGGTTTGTGGATATGTCCCAGGGCGATGTAGGAGAACGGGGATGCGGCCAGCGCATTCCGATCAAATGGGACATGTTTCGCGTCACCGCCGTGGAGCATGAGAATTCTGGTGCGTCTCGAGGCCGGCAGGGAAATATTGTCGGCTTTCGCCTCGGTGATCTCGGCCGTGTGGTAGCTGAAGCCGTAGACCTCCGTGTTCAGTTCCTCGAAATAGACGGAAGAGAGGTTCTCGTCCATCAGAAATGTGACGTTCGGGGCCCAGGTGAAGCTGAGAAGTGCAGAACTTTTCCGAATCCGGTCATGATTTCCGGCGATGATGACAACGCGGGTTCCCGGAATCGTGGAGAACAGGTAGTTGACCTCTTTCAGATCCCGCGCTAAGGGCTGGCGGTGGAATAAGTCACCGGAGATCAGAAGAAGGTCCGCGCGGGAGTCCCTGGCGTCCTCGATGATCCCCTGGAACGTCAGACGGATCGCCTGTTCCCGCTTTTTGCCCCAGGGCTTATCGCTGTCCGGGATCATGCCCCAGTGGATATCGGCGGTGTGAATAAATTTCATACATTCCTCCATGGTGTATGGATTGCAGATACACTGCGCTCCAGTATCAAGATAGTGGACTGTGAAAGTCCGCAAAAACGTGTTTCTCAGGTTACCGCGGCAGTTCGGTCACCAGAGGATCGCCGTCGCGTAAATGTGAAAAGGAGCGCAACAGATCTCTGTGCGCTCCCTTGCGGCTGCCTTGCATCGAAAGGACGCGGCGGGCTGCTGTTTCTTTATAATTCGCAGTTATTAACGGTACGCGGGAACGGAACTACGTCGCGGATATTGCCCATTCCTGTGAGGTACATTACGCAGCGCTCGAAGCCGAGACCGAAACCGGAGTGGCGGACGCTGCCGTACTTTCTCAGATCGAGATAGAAACCGTAGTCTTCCGGCTTTAATCCGAGTTCGTTCATGCGGGCAAGGAGCTTTTCGTAATCGTCCTCACGCTGGCTTCCGCCGATGATCTCGCCGATACCCGGAACGAGACAGTCCACAGCGGCAACGGTCTTTCCGTCCGGATTTAATTTCATGTAGAACGCCTTGATCTCCTTCGGGTAGTCGGTAACGAATACCGGTCTCTTGAAGATCTTTTCTGTCAGATAGCGCTCATGCTCTGTCTGGAGATCGCAGCCCCAGAATACCTTGTAATCGAATTCGTCGTTGTGCTCTTCAAGGAGCTTTACAGCCTCTGTGTAGGTAACATGGCCGAATTCGGAATTTAATACGTGGTTTAAGCGGTCGAGAAGTCCCTTGTCAACGAACTGGTTGAAGAAATTCATCTCGGACGGAGCGTTCTCGAGAACGTAGCGGATCACGTACTTTAACATGCCTTCAGCGACAGCCATATTGTCATCGAGATCTGCGAATGCCATCTCCGGCTCGATCATCCAGAACTCGGCAGCATGACGGGTCGTGTTGGAATTCTCAGCACGGAAGGTCGGTCCGAAGGTGTAAACATTGCGGAATGCCATTGCGTAGGTCTCAGCGTTTAACTGTCCGCTTACGGTAAGGCTTGTATGCTTTCCGAAGAAGTCCTTGCTGTAATCAACTGCGCCGTCCTCAGTCTTCGGAACGTTATCAAGATCGAGAGTCGTTACCTGGAACATCTCACCGGCACCCTCACAGTCACTGGAGGTGATTAACGGAGTGTGGACATAGACGAAGCCCTGCTCCTGGAAGTACTGATGGATCGCGTAAGCAATCAGGGAACGCACACGGAATACAGCCTGGAATGTATTGGTACGCGCGCGAAGGTGCGGGATCGTACGAAGATATTCGAAGGTGTGGCGTTTTTTCTGGAGCGGGTAGTCTGCGCTGGAAGCCCCCTCAACGGTAACTTCTGTTGCCTGGATCTCAAACGGCTGCTTTGCCTCCGGTGTTGCCACAAGAGTACCTTTAACGATGATGGAAGCGCCGACGTTTAATTTGGAGACCTCAGCGAAGTTTGCCATTGTGTCATGGTAAACGATCTGTAAGGTGTCGAAGTTTGTACCGTCGTTTAATACGATAAAGCCGAATGCCTTGGAGTCACGAATGCTGCGGATCCATCCGCCGACAGTGATCTCCTTATCTAAATATTTCTCACGCTCTTTAAAGAGCTCTTTGACTGTTGTCAACTGCATGATTCTTCCTTCTCCTTATATCTCTCTTCTTAGCTTAGATAAATGTGCAATCTGGTATTAGTATAGCGTATTTTTTATGGGGATTCAAGGTGAAATGGGCATAACACGGGGGTTTTCGGGAGTTTTTTAAAGGCTTCCCGAGCAGAAATTACAGAGTCCATCAAGATTTGTAAGTAAAATAGAAATAGAAAAATAAGTTTTTATAGAAAAATCCCGAAATATCGACTATAATAATAATAAAATAGCACACGGGAGGGCAAACGAATGAATATTTACGATCGGATCAAGACCATGAGCGATGAGATGGCAGGTGACCTTACAGCGCAGAGACGTGACTTTCATAAGTACGCGGAGCCGGGCTGGTTTGAGATGAGGACATCGTCCATTATTGCGCGGAAACTGACAGAGCTCGGATATGAAGTGCTTGTCGGAGATCAGGTCTGCAAAAAGGATTCCAGAATGGGCGTTCCGTCTGAGGAAAAGTTAGAGGAACAGTATGAGCGTGCCGTTGCCCAGGGAGCGGATCCGGAGTTTGTTAAGTACACAAAGGGAGGAATGACCGGTGTGATCGGAATCCTGCGCTGCGGCGAGGGCCCGACGGTTGCCATGCGGTTTGATATCGATGCCCTCGGCGTATTCGAGGAACATGATCCGAGCCACAGACCGGCGAAGGAGGGATTTAACTCCGTAAATGAAGGCTTCATGCATGCCTGCGGACATGATGGACATGCCACCATCGGTCTCGGTGTGGCGAAAGTTCTGATGTCTATAAAGGACCAGCTTCACGGAACAGTAAAGCTGATCTTCCAGCCGGCGGAAGAGGGCGTCCGCGGCGCGAAATCCATCGTTGATAACGGACACCTTGACGGTGTGGATTACCTGATCGGCTCTCATGTGACAAATAAGAAAGAGGACGATCCGGCAGTGGTAATTCCGGGAAGCTATGGTTCTCTCGCAACGACAAAATATGATGTGATCTTCCACGGAAAATCTGCCCATGCGGGCGGATCACCGGAGGTTGGACGGAATGTCATGCTGGCAGTCGGAACGGCGATCTTAAACCTTTATGCGATCCCGCGTCACTCCGGCGGTGTGTCCAGAGTAAATGTGGGAACCGTTGTCGCCGGAAGCGGACGGAATGTTATCGCGGACGAGGCGAAGATGGAGATCGAGGTCCGCGGTGAGACCACCGAGATCAACGAGTACATGAAAAATTACGCAGTGAACATTATCGAGAGCGCGGCAAAAATGCACGGATGCACCTGTGAGATGAAGCTTATGGGCGCGGCAAACTCCCTGGCGAGCAGTGAGGCGCTGATGGAGCGGGTGAAGAGAGTCTGCGAGGAAGATCTCCATTTGCCGGTTGCGAAGGAAATGAGCAGCAAAAACGGCGGCAGCGAGGATGTCTCCTATATGATGAACCGCGTCCAGGAACAGGGCGGACAGGCGACCTTCATGCGCGTCCTCACCCACGAAGCCGGCCCGGGTCACAGCCGTATCTTCGATATCGACGAGCAGGTTCTTCCGAATGCGGTGAAGATCTTCTGCGGTGTGGTTTATGACATTATGCACTAATGGGTGAGAAGGGCATGCGATAAAAAGCGACAGATAAAAAGAGCTCCGGCCAATTTGCCGGAGCTCTTTTCATAAATGCGAGAAGGCACTTTTATGCCATGATCTTGCGGAACAGGTCTTTCAGGTCCTCTACGCTGGCATCCTTCGGGTTGCCCGGCGCGCAGGCATCTGCATGTGCGGACTCTGCAAGGAACGGAAGGTCTTCCTCTTTGATCGCCTCAAGGACAGACGGAATTCCGACATCCGCGGAAAGCTTCTTGACAGCGTCAACAGCAGCCTTCCGGTATTCGTCCTGAGACATGGAATCAACATTTGCAACGCCCATTGCACGCGCGATCTCACGATATTTTTCGCCGGTGCATTCCTGATTATATTCCATAACGATCGGAAGCATCATTGCGCAGGCAACACCGTGCGGGGTATCATAGACAGCACCGAGTGTGTGTGCCATGGAGTGGGCGATGCCAAGACCAACGTTGGAGAAGCCCATACCGGCAATGTACTGACCGAGAGCCATTCCCTCGCGGCCTTCCTTTGTGTTTGCCACAGCACCGCGCAGGGATTTTGAGATGATCTCGATGGCTTTCAGATGGAACATATCGGTCATTTCCCAGGCAGCTTTTGTTGTGTAGCCTTCGATGGCATGGGTCAGGGCATCCATACCGGTGGAAGCGGTAAGTCCCTTTGGCATGGAGGACATCATATCCGGGTCAACAACAGCAATGATCGGCATGTCATGCGGGTCAACGCATACAAATTTACGCTTTCTTTCGATATCGGTGATAACATAGTTGATCGTAACCTCGGCAGCAGTACCGGCTGTTGTCGGAACGGCGATGATCGGAACACACGGTTTTTTCGTCGGTGCAACACCCTCAAGACTTCTTACATCCTCAAATTCCGGGTTTGCGATGATGATGCCGATCGCTTTGGAGGTATCCATGGAGGAGCCGCCGCCGATGGCGATCAGGTAGTCAGCGCCGGATGCCTTAAATGCTTCAACACCGTGCTGGACATTCTGGATCGTCGGGTTTGCTTTAATATCGGAGTAGAGCTCGTAGTCAAGACCGTTTGCGGTCAGAATGTCGGTTACTTTGGCGGTAACCTTGAATTTTACGAGATCCGGGTCGGAACATACGAACGCCTTTTTAAAGCCGTGGGCTTTCGCCTCGTTCGCGATCTCCTGAATCGCGCCTGCTCCGTGATAAGATGTCTGATTTAACATAATACGATTTGCCATGATAAAAAACTCCTTCCATGAATACTTGCTCTCAAAAGCTTTCTGTGCCTTTGTTATTATATTAACAAATTTGAAGGGCAAAAAGAAAGTTACAGAAAAGGTCAAGTGTAACACTTTAAGGAAAATCGACATATTGCAAAAGAAAGACATAGAAAAATTGTGCAAAATAACAATAGATCAGGACAGCAGATGAAGCTCAAGAAACAGATCCCGCAATGCTGCCGGCATCGCGCGGACGAGAAGCCCGGCAAACTGGGACGGGGTTAGGTCCATGCCACCGAGAACCCACTTTACGGTCATGGTGATCGAGCCCTGACAGTACATTTCCAGAAGAAAATGGATCTCAGGGGTGGCCGGTCTGCCGCTTTTTTCCCGGATCAGATTTTCATAAAAGGCGAGGATCAGCTTAAAATCATGCTCCCGCAGGGAATTCTGCCTGTCATAGCGGAATGCAGCGGCAAAAAACGCCTTTTCCTCCTGAATATATGTAAATTTTTTCTCCAGGCTGTCAAGGACCGTGGTCCCGCGTCCCATATGTTCAAAGGAGCGGGCGAGGAGCTTGTCGAAATACCAGTTGATCAGGTCATATTTATCAAGAAAATTCCGGTAAAAGGTCTGGCGGGTGACGCCGCAGCGCTCTGTGATCTGGCGGACAGTGATCGCATCGACCGGAGTTGTCTTCATGCATTCCTTCATGGCTGCGGCGAGACGGTATTTTGTTTTTTCCCCCTTCATGGCAGGCGTGCTGGATTCGATCATTAAAAGCTCCTTTCTACGGTATCGCGACCGGTGCTATTGTATTCAGTAAATTCTATCATATTTTTCCCAAGGGAGAAAGTCTTTTTGCTCCGGTTAGCTCCCTCTTCAGATATCATCGGGAAGCGTTCAAAAAAACCCCGTATTATCCGCGATCGAGTCACGCGGATGATACGGAGTTTTTGTTATACCTGAATGAGCTTCAGATGGCTGAGCCCAAAGGCAGACCGGTTTTTATGAGAGACCGATCACAACGGCAAGGATCACAGCGATGGATCCGAATGCAAACAGGACAGCCTGGAATTTGATCTGGAATTTTGCCCATTTGCCCCAGTCGAGCTTTGCTGCGGCCAGCGCGCCTAAGAGACAGCCGGAGGTCGGAACGATGAAGTTTGTGAAGGCGTCACCAAGCTGGTACGCAACAACAGCAACCTGTCTCTCGACACCGACAAGATCGGCGAGAGGAGCCATGATCGGCATGGTAAGTGCAGCCTGTCCGGAACCGGATACAACGAAGAAGTTGAACACGGACTGGAAGATATACATAAACCATGCGGAGATCACCGGCGGGAAATTCTGCATTCCGTCGCTGATGCTGTGAAGGATCGTATTTAAGACTGTACCGTCGGTTGCACTTGTGCCACCGAGGATGATGATAATACCCTGCGCCATTCCGACACACATTGCAGCGCCTAAAAGATCGGCAGCACCGTGGTCGAAGGATTTTGCGATATCATTTACTTTCATGTCATTCAGCTTGAAGACAACGCCGATGATACCGGAAACAAGACCCATCACGAAGAACTGGGAAGCGATCTCCGGGATATAGTAGCCCTCGCTTACAACGCCCCAGATCGTCCATACCATGCAGGCAGCGACCGTGAGGAGAACAAGCTTGTGGCCGAGAGTGAACGGCGGCATCTCTTTGCCGTTCTTTGCGAATTCTTTTCTGTATTCTTCGTCAGATTCATACGCAACGGAGAGCTGCGGATCTTTCTTGATCTTTACTGCGTAGCGCATCGTGAAGACGATCGTAAGTCCTGTGAAGAAGATCCATAACGGGATACGGAACCATGCACCGGACATGACCGGAATACCGGCAACACCCTGAGCAACAGCCAGTCCGAACGGATTCTGCCAGGAAGAACCGAAGCCGATCTGTGTAGATACGTAGGAGCACATAATTCCGACAACTGCGTCATACCCCATTGCGATAAACATTGGTACGAGGATCATAACGAACGGAATTGCCTCCTCACCCATACCGAAGACTGCGCCTCCGAGGGAGAACAGGACTACGAGGATCGGGATCAGAAGGATCTCGCGTCCGTTTGTCAAAGCGATGACCCGCATAATGCCGCTTTCTATCGCGCCTGTCCGGAGAACGATACCGAAGGCACCGCCAACGACCAGAATGAAGGCGATGATTCCGACAGCGGTACCATTCTTATCGCCGACGGTCATACCCTCGAATACATAGTTTAAAATTCCCTGACCGCCAAAGTCCTCGGTTCCGAAGATCGGAGCTGCTTTGGTCACTTTGTTTCCGTTTTCATCCAGAATATACTGGAAGCTTTCCGGATCCAGAACGGTTCTTGTTTTTTCCACGCCGTTCTGCATATACGTGATTTCTTTTGTGTCGTATTTACCCAACGGGATAAATACGGTGAGCAGAGCCGCGAACAGAATGACACCAAAAATGATGATGTAAGTGTGCGGCATCTGGAAGCCCTTTTTTTTCTCCATGGCTTATCCCCCCATAATTGTATTCTCTGCCTGTGAAATCCCCCGCACAGGTAGTGTATCTACTATATTAACATAAATTCTGTGATACGTCATTACTCTTTTCCTTTAATCCTACATATTAATAGTTGCTGTACAGGGGTAGGAATTTTCTGAACTGAAAATTCCGTACAATACAGTGGTGGCAGTGGATTTTGCCGATTCGGAATGCGAAGCATCGGCAAAATCAGTTACTGTTTGCGCAAGGCGTGAACAGTAACTATTAATAGGTTTATACAATTTCGAATCAGCATTTTTGGTACTTATGTAACCAATCAGGAACATAGGTATTGTATTGCGTATCATACAAAAAGAAAAAAATGTCAGAATATACACAAAATTGGGATTGAAAGGATGAAAAGTTTGTTCACATCTTCTAAAAAGTATGTTATAATAGAGTCACCATCTAAGAAACTAATGTATGGGACAAAAAGAGCAGCAAGAGGTGATATCATGGTAAAAAAAGAGATGATAGCGATGCTGTTGGCAGGAGGACAGGGAAGCCGCCTCGGTGTATTAACACAGAAAGTGGCAAAACCGGCCGTCTCCTTCGGCGGAAAGTACAGAATTATTGATTTCCCGCTCAGCAACTGCATCAACTCTGGTGTTGATACTGTGGGAGTATTGACCCAGTACCAGCCCTTACGTTTAAACGCGCACATTGGAATCGGTATTCCGTGGGACTTAGACCGCAACGTCGGCGGCGTTACGATCCTGCCCCCTTACGAGAGAAGTAAAGGCAGCGACTGGTATACAGGAACCGCGAACGCAATTTACCAGAATCTGGAGTACATGGAGTCCTACAATCCGGAATACGTTCTGATCCTTTCCGGCGACCACATCTACAAAATGGATTATGAGGTCATGCTGGAATATCACAAAGCGAATAATGCGGATGTCACGATTGCCGCTATGCCGGTGCCGATCGAGGAAGCAAGCCGTTTCGGAATCCTGATCACGGATGACAACAATAAGATCACGGAATTTGAGGAAAAACCGGCGAACCCGAGAAGCAACCTCGCTTCCATGGGTATCTATATCTTCAGCTGGAAGGCACTGAAGGAAGCGCTCATCAAGCTTTCCGAGGAGCCGGGCTGTGATTTCGGAAAACATGTGATCCCGTATTGCTTCGAGCAGGGCAAACGGATCTTTGCATATGAGTACAATGGTTACTGGAAAGATGTCGGAACTCTCGGCTCCTACTGGGAAGCAAATATGGAGCTCATCGACATTATTCCGGAATTCAACCTGTATGAGGAATACTGGAAGATCTATACAAAGAGCGACCGGATCCCGCCGCAGTATATTTCCGCGGACGCGAAGATCACAAAGTGTATCATCGGCGAAGGTTCCGAGATCTACGGAGAGGTAACGAACTCTGTGATCGGATCCGGCGTAACGATCGAGAAAGGCGCTGTAGTCAAAGACTCCATCATCATGCAGGACAGCGTGATCGGTGAAGGCGCGGTGATAGAAAAAGCGATCGTGGCCGAGGACGTAAAGGTCGGCGCCGGGGCGCACCTTGGTGTTGGTGAATATGCGCCGAGCAAATATGACCAGAAAGTATACCAGTTTGATCTTGTGACGATCGGCGAACACTCTGTGATCCCGGAGAACGTAAAGATCGGCAAGAATACAGCAATTTCAGGTGTGACGACCGCGGAGGATTATCCGGACGGAGCGCTTGAGAGCGGCGGCTACATTGTAAAGGCAGGTGGAATCGTATGAGAGCAATCGGTATTGTTTTAGCAGGCGGAAACAGCAAGCGGATGCGCGAACTTTCCAATAAGAGAGCGATCGCGGCGATGCCGATCGCGGGCAGTTTCCGAAGCGTGGATTTTGCGTTAAGCAATATGAGCAACTCTCATATCCAGAGCGTTGCCGTACTGACACAGTATAACTCCCGCTCCTTAAATGAACATTTAAGCTCTTCCAAATGGTGGGATTTCGGAAGAAAACAGGGCGGAATGTATGTATTTACTCCGACGATCACGGCGGAGCACAGCGACTGGTACCGCGGAACAGCAGACGCGCTCTACCAGAATCTGGACTTTTTAAAGAAAAGCCACGAACCATATGTAGTGATCGCTGCCGGAGACGGTATCTATAAGCTGGACTACAATAAGGTCCTGGAATATCATATCGAAAAGAAAGCCGATATCACGGTTGTCTGCAAGGACATGCCGGGTGATGTGGATGTGACACGTTTCGGTATGGTGAAGACGAATGCCGACGGACGGATCGTTGAGTTTGAGGAGAAGCCGATGGTGGCTGATTCCCACACGATCTCCTGCGGTATCTATGTTGTCCGCCGCCGTCAGCTTATCGAACTTATCGAGCGCTGCGCGAACGAGGACAGATATGACTTCGTACAGGACATTCTGGTGCGCTACAAAGGTCTCAAGCGGGTCTATGCGTACAAGTTAAATACATACTGGAGCAACATCGCTTCTGTCGATGCTTACTACCAGACAAATATGGACTTCTTAAAACCGGAAGTGCGCAATTACTTCTTCAAAGAGTATCCGGATATCTACTCCAAGGTGGATGACCTTCCGCCGGCAAAATACAATCCGGGCGCAGTTGTGAAGAACAGCTTGGTATCCAGCGGCTGTATCTTAAACGGAACGGTAGAGAATTCAGTTCTGTTTAAGAAGGTCTATATCGGAAACAACTGTATCATCAAGAATTCGATCATCTTAAATGACGTGTATATTGGGGATAATACCGTTATCGAGAACTGCATCGTTGAGAGCCGTGATACGATCCGGGCGAATACGAC
This sequence comes from Pilosibacter fragilis, assembly GCF_032490495.1. NCBI lineage: Bacteria > Bacillati > Bacillota > Clostridia > Eubacteriales > Clostridiaceae > Pilosibacter > Pilosibacter fragilis. Next base: position 225,146 of record NZ_JAVYJB010000005.1, read on the forward strand.
GTATATCGGAAAGCCGGACGATGTGAAGATCGTGATCGAGAAGAACGAGAGATATACCCTGTAAAAAGGGTGCCGCAGTTCGGAGACGGGATATTCCGGACGGTGCGGTAAAGGCAGAAAGACAGGCATTCAAATATTGACTGGCCGGTGATTACATAAAATCTGCGGGGAGCGCAGATGGGGGAGGTTATTATGCAGGTAACAGATGTACGTGTGAGAAGAATTGAGAAAGAGGGAAAAATGAAGGCGATCGTGTCCATCACACTGGACAACGAGTTCGTGATCCACGATATCAAGGTCATTGAAGGGGAGAAAGGCCTGTTTATCGCGATGCCGAGCAGAAAAGCTGCTGATGGCGAATACCGCGATATCGCCCATCCGATCAATTCCGGAACACGGGACATGATCCAGAGAGTGATCCTCGACAAGTACGAGACAACCACACTGGAGGAAGCGCAGGCAGTTTAGTTTTCCGGGAAACTTGTCCGGAGTGACAGCCTGACGCAGGTCCTGCAAAAAGATATAGCCGCAGAGAGCGGCTTGTGAATGGGGAAATAGAAAGTCCGCCGAATCGTGAAAAGATTCGGCGGACTTTTTTCGCGTATTATGATCTCTTATACGATTACATAAGTCCCGGGATCAGAAGCGGAACATATACGATCATGAAGAATACGATGATCAGTCCGATCAGGTACGGGATAACAGATTTGGAGATCCGCTCGATTGGAAGTCCCGTAATACCGGAAGCAACGAACAGGTTGATGGCAACCGGCGGTGTGATCATACCGATGGCGATACCAACTACGAAGAGGATTCCAAAATGTACGGTGCTGATGCCCATGGCCTTGACAAGCGGCAGGAACACCGGGGAAAGAATGATGATCGCGGAGGAGGTCTCCATGAAGACTCCTGCGAGCAGGATGATCAGGGAGATCAGGAACATGATCACATACTTGTTTGTGGAGATTCCCAATACTCCGCTTGCGATGGCTTCCGGGATCTTGTAGTTTGCGAGAACCCAGCCGAACGGACCGCTGCATGCGATGATGATCATGATAACGGCAGATGTCTTTGCACTTCCCTTCATGATCTCAACGAGACCCTTGAAATCAAGGTCGCGGTAGATAAAGAAGGAGACGAAGATCGCGTAGATAACCGCTACGGCAGCCGCCTCAGACGGTGTGAAGTAACCGGAGAAGATTCCGCCGAGAATGATCAGCGGCATTAAGATTCCCCAGATCGCTTCCTTGAAGGTGTGGAGCACGTTTCCGACAGAGAACGCTTTTCCCTTCGGGTAGTTGAACTTGCGCGCCTGATAGAGGGAGATCGCAACGAGGATCACGCCCATTAAAATTCCCGGGACAAATCCGTTTTTGAAAAGAGTGTTTACGCTGTCCTCAGAGATAACGGCGTATAATACCATCGGAACGGACGGCGGGATAACGACACCGATGGTTCCGGCAGCTGCGATCAGAGCAGCGGCGGAATCTTCACGGTATCCGCGTTTCTTTAACTCCGGGATCAGTGTTGCACCGACAGCGGCTGTCGTAGCGGCACCGGAACCGGAGATCGCCGCGAAGAACATGCCGGCGAGGACGGATACGATGGAAAGACCACCCTTTAACATACCAAGTAAGGACTCGGCGAACTCAACGAGCACCTTGGAAACTTTTCCCTTTGCGAGAAGGTCGCCGGCAAAGATGAAGAAGGGGACTGCGATCAGGGAGAAAGAGTCGGTGCTGGCGAACATACGCTGCACGAGGATCAGGAGCTTTACATCGCCTTTTAAGAGGACGAGGAGAGCTGCCGCCGCGATCGCGAATGCGACCGGAACGCCGATCAGAAGCAGAACGATAAAGGAAATGAATAATAATGCTGCCATGTTATGCCTCCTCCTTTCCAAATAAAAGTCCAAGAACCGCGTCAACCGCGTGTACGAGCATGAATCCGCATCCTACCGGAATGCAGAGGTAAATATATTTCATGGGAAGACGCATCGCTGCAGACAGCTGGTTTCCCTGTTTTCCGAAGTATTTCATACCATAGATGATCACGACAACAAAAAGAACTGTGCAGACCACATGGACGAGAAGTTTTAAGACTTTGCTTAATGCGGCCGGAACCATATCCTGAACGAAGGTGATGGAGATATGGCCGCTGTGCTTGTATACACAGCTTGCGCCTAAAAATGATGACCAGACTAAAAGGTAACGGGTCGCTTCCTCACTCCAGGAGAGGGCGGTGAATGCCATACGGCAGACGATCTGTGCGCCGGTAATAACGACCATGGCGCCGAGCATGACAACGATGATGTAGGAACAGATGGTGTCCAGAACATCGCTGAGTTTGTGAAATCCCTTAACGAAAGCCAACGGTGTTTCCTCCTTTGAAAACCGAAACAATTACATGGAAAGTGCTAAAGCGGTTCTGATTTACAGTACGCGAGTAGGAATTTTCTGAACTGAAAATTCCATACAATACATCAGTGGTAACAGTTCCGGCTGCCCGGGTTTCCCTGGGCAGCCGAAGAACCTGCTTTAAAAATCCCATTGCCGGGGCAATGTTAACGGATTTTAGCACCGAACTTTAAAATCAAACAGCTGCGAAATTACTTTAATGCGTCCTGGATTCTTTTGATGTAATCAGCGTAATCCGGGTAAGCGTCATATACGCTCTGAACAGCTGCACGGAAGCTGTCTACATCCGGGTTCTCGACGACTTCCATACCATGATCCTTGATCTCCTGGAGCTGGTCAGCTTCCTGATCTGCAACCCACTGGCGCTCGTACTCAGCAGCTTCCTGTGCGGATTCCTCGAAGATCTTCTGAACATCTTCCGGTAAGGACTTGAAGAGGTCGTTGCTCATTGTGATGATCGCTGTGGAGTAGGAATGACGGTCAAGGGTTACATACTTCTGGGACTCCCAGAGCTTGTAGGAGTAGATAACGTTGATCGGGTTCTCCTCGCCATCGATGGTGCCCTGCTGAAGAGCTGTTAAAGCGTCGGACCATGCCATCGGAACCGCGTTTACATCAAGAGCCTTGAAGGTAGCTGTGTAAACGTCGTTCTCCATGACACGGAGCTTTAAGCCTGCAACGTCAGCCGCGTTTGTGATCGGCTTCTTGCTGTTTGTGATGTTACGGAAACCACGCTCTGCGTATGCGAGACCCTTTAAGTCAGCATCCTCAAGTGTTCCAAGGAGCTCTTTACCGATCTCACCGTCGAGGACTTTGTAAGCTTCCTCGTTGTTTGCGAACAGGAACGGCATATCGAGAACACCCATAGCGCTGGAGAAGTTTACGAACGGACCGCTTGTGATGATACCCATATCAAGAGTACCCATCTGCATGCTCTCAAGCATGGTACGCTCGTCGCCGAGAGCTCCGTTCGGATGGATCTCGATCTCGTAGGCGCCGTTTGTGCGCTCTTTTACGAGCTCGGCGAATTTCTCAGCGCATACCTGGAAACTGTCCTGCTCGTTTACGGTCGTACCAAGCTTTATTACGGTTGCGTCTGTGTTTGAAGTCGCTTCCTTGCTCTCAGCAGCGGAAGAATCAGCGGCAGCGGCTGTTGTCTCAGCGGCAGCAGCAGTTGTCTCTGTGGAATTGCTGGAAGAGCCACAGCCTGCCATGGAAAGAACCATAGCGCCTGCCATAACGGCGGATAATAATTTTGCACTTTTTTTCATAATGACCTCCTAAAGTCTTTTAAGAATAGATGGATTATAAGTATATATCTTAACTGCCCCTCGCAGATAAGAAACTAAGGAATTGATGGTGGTGTTGGCAAAGTGCGCGAAAGGAGATTGCTCCGCACTGCGTGCTCCCGCAATCTCCGCCGGCATTCGTAATCCGGGCTTTCGCTCTGCTTACTCATGCCGGCTTGGTTGTCAAATGTCTGAACATCCTTGCGTGCGAGCACGCAGTCTGTTCATCCGCCTGACAACGCTTTCGGGGTAAAAAAAAACTCCTGTCTCTTATTTTTTAAGAGACAGAAGCGAAACTTCTGCGGTACCACTCTTATTGCTGTCAAAAAAACAGCCTCTCGATCCCGTCGTTTTTCAAATATGAAAAATTAACAGGCAACACGTTAACGGGTGTAAACCGAACCAGCCTACTTGGAACACTTTCAGTGGTTAGCTCCGGGAGGATTGTCTGTAACGCGGTGTCTGCAGCTTTTCACCAGCCAGCTGCTCTCTGAAAGACCTTCGTTAAGAGCGTTCCCATCATCGCAAGGAATATTTAAAACTGCCCTTTATTATAGTCACAGATTTTCAAAAGTCAAGAGAATTTTAAAAAATAAATCGCGTATTGTGAGAAAAATATGATATGATAGATCGTATAGTAAATTTATTTCATAGGAGATATTCCAACAGGTTATTATAGAGAATGGAGGAGGAGAATGAAACCGACCGTCAGTATAATTGTTCCTGTCTACAATGCGGAAAAATTTCTGAACCGCTGTGTGGACAGTATTCTCGGACAGGAATATAAAGATTTTGAGTTGATCCTCGTAGATGATGGGAGCAGAGATATGTCAGGCTCGATCTGTGATGCGTATGCGAAGACGGATGAGCGTGTGGTGGTGATCCACAAAGAAAATTCCGGGGTTTCAGACACGAGAAATCAGGGAATTGAAAGGGCAAAGGGAATGTATCTCCAGTTTGTGGACAGTGATGACTGGCTGACGCCGGATGCGACAAAGCTTATGGTCCGGGCGGCAGAGGAACATGGCTGTGATATGGTGATCTCCGATTTTTACCGCGTCGTTGGGGATATGGTATCCAGAAAAGGGGACATCGAGTCAGACTGCGTGATCGACCGGGAGGAATTCGCGTCCTTTATGATGGAGAATCCGGCGGATTATTACTATGGAGTGCTGTGGAATAAGCTGTACCGGCGCGATCTCGTAAACCGCTTCGGGATCCGGATGGATGCGGAGATCAGCTGGTGTGAGGATTTCATGTTCAATCTGGAATATGTCCGCTATGCAGAGACATTCTATGCGCTGAGGACACCGGTGTATTATTATGTAAAGACAAAAGGTTCGCTGGTGAACCAGAAGATCAGCATCACGAAGACTGTGAAGATGAAGCTTATGATGTTTGAGTACTACAACAACTTTTATAAACATGTGCTGGACGAAGAGGATTATGAGAAAAACCGGCTTCAGGTGTACCATTTTCTGGTGGACGCAGCGAAGGACGGCTTTGTTTTTCCGGCATCGATCCCCGGAAACCGGAAGCTCGGAGAGGAGCGGAGCAGTGCGCTGCAGGAGGTGATCTCCGATGATGGGATCATTGTGGATAAATACCGGGACCGGAAACTTCTGGAGAGATATCTGGAGTCGGCGGCATTGAAGCATGATATGACAATGGAGGAACTTTCTCTGCTTTTATATCTGAAGGATGCAAGCCATGAACTGAGCAGAAAGAATCTTGCGGATCTTATGGATCTTAGCCGCGGAGACCTCGCGGTGGCGGTTCAGCGGCTGTCCGCGAAAAAGATGGTTGAGGTAACGGAGCTTCCGAGAAGGCGGGGAACAGAACGAAAGATCCGACTGGAACTTCTTCCGGCATCAGAAGTTGTGATCCCGGATCTTGAGGCGGCGGAGAACGATTACTATCAGGCGAAGTTTGGAAATTTTACAGAGGAAGAGATCAGACAGTATACGCTGCTGGCACGGAAAGTGCGGGAGAACGAGATGAGTATTTTGCAGCGGGGATAGGAGAAGGCGCATTCGCGCGAAGCTGCGGACTGCGTCAGGCAGTCGTACTGCTGTGGAAATACAACGGATAAACATCAAAAATATGGAGATAAAGATGAAAAAAGAAAAAGCTTGCAAAATCGTATTCAGTGACATCGACGGCACGCTACTGACGTCGGACGGACAGATCACGGAGGGGACGAAGGAGATGATCCTGAATCTTGAGAATAAGGGGATCCCGTTTATCCTGACTTCCGCGCGGTCACCGGAAGGCGTGCGGGTCATTAAGAGAATGCTGGGGAACCATGCACCGATCATTGCGTTCTGCGGTGGGCTGATCCTTGATGATGACGGAAATGAGATCTACAGTAAGAGGATCCCGCTTAAGCGGGCACTGGAACTGAAGGCGATGCTGGATAAGGATTTTCCGGCTGTTGCCTGTAATACCTTCGGCGGCGAAAAGTGGATCGTGGATGACCGGGACGATTGGAGAGAGCAGCGGGAAGAGAAAATCGTGGGATTTCCGGCTGAAATTGGATCTATTAAAGATACATTTGAAACAGAAGGCGGAATTCATAAATTTCTCCTCATGGGAGATCCGGACGTGATGACAAAGCTGGCGGCGGTTCTGGCAAGAGATTTCTCTGATCTTCAGTCCGCGGCCTCCAACCTGGAATATCTGGAGATCACGGCAGCGGGCGTGGAAAAGTCGGAAGGTTTGAAGACGCTCTGTGGAAAACTCGGAATCTCCCCGGAAGAGGCAGCGGCCTTCGGTGACGGCGAGAGCGATCTTTCCATGATGCGTGCGGCAGGATTTGGCGTGGCGATGGGAAATGCGCCGGAGAATGTGCGGAGGCGGGCACCGATGGTGATCGGGAAGAATGATGAGGAAGGGCTGCTGAAGAGGCTGAAGGAGATATTTAAGGACTGAGAAAAATTGAGATTTCGAGACGGATGAATTCTGCCAGGCACTAACGTGCCAATGATGCGCACTCGCGCGAAGATGTAGATTGTCGCAAGTGACCGCACGAGGCGCGAGAATGTGCCAAGGTACATCCTTTTTTAGAGTTCTTGCAGAACAGAAAAACAATACAATTGAAAAAAACACAGACAGCATATGCAATATGGAGGACGGGATAGTAAGACTATGAAAGGGAAGCTTTTAACAGGCGTGGGTTTGCTGCTGATCGCGGCGGCTCTTCTTCTTACTGTTTATAATATAAGAGAATCAGACCGGGCCGGAGCAGAGTCAGAGGAGATGGTGGTCCGGATGGAGTCACTGACAGCAGCTCTGCCGGAGCGGCTGGAGACGGAGAAAAAGGAACTGGTGCCGGAATATAAGAAGAATCCGGAGATGGAAATGCCGACAGTGGAGGTAAATGGACAGGAATGTGTGGGGATGATCGAGATTCCGGCGCTGGGGCTCAAGCTTCCGGTTATCAGCGAGTGGAGCGACGCGAAGCTCAAAAAAGCGCCGTGCCGCTACAGTGGTTCTGCGTACTTAAAGAATATGATCATCGCCGGACACAATTACCGCACCCATTTTTCTGGCATCAAGCGCCTGAATCCAGGTGATTCCGTGGTGTTTACGGATGCGGATGGAAATGTGTTTTCCTATGAAGTGACGGAAATTGAGACGGTCGGCGGCTATGACATCGAAAAGATGGAGGACGGGGACTGGGATCTGACGCTGTTTACCTGCACGAATAAGGGGAAAGCGCGGGCGGCGGTGAGATGCAGGGAGATCGAAGAATAGAGAGGAGTGAGAGAAATGTGTAAGGCGATGGAAGACCTGAGAAATGAGAGCTATGCGGGAGGGCGTGAAAGCCAGGCTAAGGATACGGCGGTTCGAATGAGCGAAAAGGGAATTTCGGTTGAAGAGATTGCCGAAATCGTTGGATTCAGTACAGACGGGGTTAAGAAATGGATTGTAACAGAAGTGTAGGAGAGTGGTGTTGATTTTTAAGAAGAGCATTTTTAGTTGAAGCGTTATTAAAGGAAATGGGGTATGTGTACGGAAACAGGGAAAGCACCTTCGGAGAAGGTAGGCTTTCCCTGTTTTTTTGCTGCAATTCATCTGAAAGAAGCTGCCGATGGCAGGTCTTGCAGATAAAATATTATTTTTTGTAGAAACAGTTCCCGCCAACGATCTTGTAGGAAGAGTAGCTGCCTGTTGAGGCGTGTTTGGCGGATTTGAAGTAGAGATAGTCGCCGATATTGTTGGAACCTAACAGAGCATCTTTGGTGGCTTTGATGCAGGACTTGGACGGACCCTTTGCCAGGTATTTGTCCAACAGGCCGGAGGACGCGCCGGGGAACTGGCCATCGGCGTAGATCACGTCGGAGATCGTTTTGCCCCATTTTCCGGATTTTACACGGTTTACAATACAGCTTGCTACAGCGAGCTTATCTTCATAGGAATCGTCACCGGCCTCCATGGCCACGCAGGCTGCCATCAGGTAGATCTCATCTTCGGTGGCGGAGATTACATAGGACGGTGCCGCAGAGGTTCCGTTTCCGGATGCGCTCAGCGCCGCGGACTCTTCCTTTGCGTCAACAGCGGCAGCAGGAACCGGGCCGATGGAGGCATATTTACTGGAAATATAGCCGTTTGTGTCGGCGGAGAGCTGGACCTTTGTCCAGCCGTCGGATTCACTTAAGACAGGGAAGGAATCCCCTTCGGCCGCCTGTTTTAAGATTGCGGAATCTGTGGACGGAATCTCGCGGACGTTCAAGGTCGTCGCGGTGATCTTCGCGGATAGAAGACCGAGTTCCTTCGCCAATGGCTCGATATCTGTCCCAAAGAGCAGATATTTGTCACACATCCATCCCTCAATTTTTCCGGAACGGACCTTCGTCCAGCCATCTTTCTTCTCTAATACGGTTCCGCCCGCTCCACGGTAGCACTTTCCGACGATCTCTCCGTCCGTGGACGGTTTCGTCCGCATATTTAACGGTTCACTTGTCACATTTGCCACGGCAAGATTGTCGTAGGCGGATGCGGCGAAAGATGGAAGAGTTAAAAGTGCAGTGGAAAGGAACAGGACAGACGCGGCAGCGGCCGCTTTTAAAAGAAACTTCTTTGAAAAGTCAGAAATCAGATTCTGTAATTTTCTCATGCCAAATCTCCTCATATCAGTTGAATGTCCCGGTTATATTGCGGGAATTATTTCAAATATTACAAAACTATTACGAAGAAATTATAGCAAAAATGGAGAAATTTGTCAAATCAGCATTCCCATTGATATTTCCTGAGGTCCACATGCATCGCGTCCTTCAGCTCTACGCCTTCCTGCCGCAGCAGAAATGCCTGTTCCGGCCAGCCGGGGACGAGGCGGCCGGAGTGGTTTACGACACGGTGGCAGGGGAAGTCTCCGTAGTTTGAGGCGTGGGAGAGGACCCGGGCCACGAGGCGGGAGTTTTTGTCCCTGCCGATGAGGCGGGCGATCTGGCCGTAGGTGGTGACGGTTCCCTCGGGAATCTCCCCGACTACGGACAGGACCTCGTATGCGAAATCTTCAGTAAAACGGGCGGATGGTGCCATGTTACCGCACCTCCTTCTGCTCCTCCCACATCTTCACCGGCATGCCGTTGACTTCCACGTTGTCCTCAACGGCAATTACAAGGCAGCGGCGTCCACCGATGAACTTGGTTTCTACGAGATCGAGACGGTCCGGGTTGACCTTGATATCCACATCCGGTGTCTTCACGGCAAATTTTCCGGTTCCGGTGATCGCCGGAACGAGGATCGCGGTATTCTCCCCGGCGGCTTCCTCGTAGACTTTATCGAAGTGCTCCAGGCGCTCCGGCTCCACGCCGCTCTTTTCCAAAAGATCTTTGACTTCCGGCTTTGTGAGCGTTAACGGAATCTCATCCTCTTTATGTTCCTCCGCAAGCTCCGTGAGATTCTCATGGATCTGGCGGACAATCTCATAGTCGCACTCTTCGCCGAGAGTATCCGTCAGGATCTCCTGGAACGCTTCTTTCTGGGACTTGAAGGAGATCGGTGTCGGAGCGCCGAGGCAGGCGTCAATGAACTCGGAGTGAAGCCCCTCCGGATTCCTGGAGAAATACAGGACACCGTGGATATCGCTGCCGCGGTCGTTGAAGGCCGGGAACAGGAATCCAGTCATCGGAGTCTGTACCCACCAGTCCCGGGGGCGCTCCTCGATGGCGTTGGTCGCCTCATTGTAGGAGAGACCCGGCTCGGAGAGCTTTACCGGGCAGATGCAGCAGAGGATGTGGTTGTAGACTTCCTCGGATGCGTCGAACATTTCCTCATTGTCGGACGCTTTTCCCGGCACATCGTAGGCGCTGTGGATCAGGATAATATAGTAGTTTTCGCCGTACTCGTAATTTTCGATTACCTTATTATAAAAGGTATCCACGGTCTCATCGTCGGCGAGCTTCTCATCGCGGAGTTTCATGAGAAGCTCGTGGGCGCTGTCCGGACCTTCGTCGTGGATAGAGTACTCCAGGTTGTGGAGATTCTTTCCGATTCCCCCGGAGAGGGCTTTTTTGAAGATCTCGTAGTATTTAAAGATCTCCTCCTCGGACAGGGCGAAGAACGCCTCCTTTAAGGTCGTCTTGATCTGCTTTTCGGCATCAACGTAGCATCCGCAGATGCGGGTGATGGCGTTGTTATCCTTCTTAAACTGTTTCTTGATTTCTGAAATTTCACGTTTATTCATAATATGTATCCTTTTCAAATAAATCTCCAGCTATAAACGACGTTCTGTTTAATTGTAAAAGTAATAAAAATGAAAGTATGGCTGGAGAGAAAATCATTGATGATCGATGGATCCTCTGATTGACAGCGTCGTGCAGCTGTTGCGCTGAGCACAGGGGAACGAAAGGCAGCTGAAAATAAATAGCTGTAGAGATATCTACTTATTTAATATCTTCTCCGCATAATACATCGCCGCCACATGCACCGCCTGCACGAGTCCGCCTTCCGTCATCAGCTTTCGCGTCTCCCCGGCGGACATCACAACGATCTCCAGATCCTCGGTGGCATCGAGATGCTGCCCGCTGACCCTCTTACAGTCTGTGATCAGATAACAGTGGGCAAAATTGCTGATACACGCCGCGTTCGGCGCGACCTTGCAGAGAAATACCGGCTCACTTCCGGCATAGCCGGTCTCCTCGAAGAGTTCCCTTGCAGCCCCGGCTGCGGGATTCGCATCTGTCGGCTCCATGCATCCGGCAGGAAGCTCCAAAAGGATCTGTCTCGTTCCATGGCGGTACTGGCGCACGAAAACGAAGTCCCCGTCAACGGTGACGGCGACCACGACAACAAAATCCGGAACATCATTTACATAAAACGGAGAGATCTTCGTGCCATCCGGCAGTGCGCAGTCATCGGCGTGGAGATCGATCCAGCGGTCCTTTACGATCGTCCTGGATCCGTTGCAGATCCACGGTTTAATAGACATAACCTTTTCCTCCTAAATCAGGACAAATATAACCTAAAATCCAGCCTGCGCAAGAGGACAGACCAATTTAACGAATTGCCGAACCGGCAAAATGCCCAGGCAGACAAAAGATGATGGAGAACAGAGTGCCATACTGCGATCAGTCTCACTATAAAGCGATTAAACTCTCATCATCCGGCACATAAATATTTCCGCTGTAATAGCGTTTTCCCTCACTCTTATAAAGCCGTTCCCGACCGGCAACATTGCTGTCCTCCGTGTGCCAGAGCACGAGGTTCGGGATCCCCAGGGACTCCGCCAGTTCACAGGCATCCTTCACGGTGCTGTGGTGCTTCTCGTACGGCTTCCAGATATCCCGCTCCGCATAGAGGCAGAATGCCTCGTGGAGTAGCCAGTCGCTGCCGCGGACATACTTCTCACAGACCGGATTGTACGGTTCATCCCCGGCGCAGGTGAGCTTTCTTCCATTATTTAATGTCAGCGTGAATCCGAACTGTTTTAACTTCGTGGAGTGGATATCGAAGAATGTCACGTCGTAGCTTAAAATATGGCGGGTCTCGCCGTCCTTCACTTCCTCTAAATGGATCCGGTTGCCGATCATGTTGTAAAATTTATCCTGGATCGTCAGGCGGCAGAGCGTCCTGATCGTCTCGATAAGTTCTGAATGGCAGTAGATATAGGCATCTCCGACATACTGGTCCTTTTTCATCTTTGTGGCGATCATGCGGACCATCCAGACGATGCCTAAAACATGGTCCGTGTGGGCGTGGGTCACAAAAATGTGGTGGATGTGCTCTAACGGAACCTGCATGTTGTCCAGGATCTTTAAGATCCCGTTTCCGCCGCCGGCGTCCACCATGAAATATTCATCCCCGTCTCTGAGGGCGAAGCATGTATTGTAAAGATTTGTGACCGTCGCGTTTCCGGTCCCAAAAACGTAGAGAAGTTCGCTGTTCATAAGAAAAATCTCCCTTCTGAAGAGTACATTGACTGCGCAGAATCTGCTTCCTGGGCAATCCAAAGTGGGTTACTGTACACGGGTAGGAATTTTCTGAACTGAAAATTCCGTACAATACAGTGGTGGTAGTGGATTTTGCCGATTCGGAATGCGAAGCATCGGCAAAATCAGTTACTGTTTGCGCAAAGCGTGAACAGTAACCAAAGTGAAGGTCCGGTCCCCGGTGTCATCCATTCTTTTGTTGAGTTTTGAATATGAATATGTTACTATAAAATAAATGGAAAAGCAATTCCCAGGCGGTTAAATTTTTAACCGGCAAAGCGGAAAGATCCCGCGAAAAACTCAGCAAAAATGTGGGGAAAACGGGACCAGGAACGGCAGGAGAAAATTTACGCGCCCGGAAAAACGCAGGGAGGAAAACAGAGACAATGAGAGATTTGGACTACCTGAAGCTGCTTGCAAAAGAGTATCCGACAGTGAAAGCGGCATCCAGTGAGATCATCAACCTGATGGCGATCCGCGGACTTCCGAAGGGAACCGAGTATTTCTTCAGCGATCTGCACGGCGAATATGAAGCGTTCATTCATCTGCTCCGCAGCGCATCCGGTATCATCCGTGAAAAAATATCGGAGACCTTCGGCTACGTGATCTCAGACGAGGAGGAGATCGCTTTAGCGAATCTGATCTACTATCCGGAACGGAACATCCGCCGGATCCAGAAAGAGGGGAAATTTACAGAAGACTGGCAGAGAATTACGATCTACCGCCTGGTACGCATCTGTAAGGAAGTATCCTCAAAATTTACAAGATCGAAAGTGCGAAAAAAAATGCCCCCGGCATTCGCATATATCATCGACGAGCTCCTTCATGTGGACTACAACGATGACAACAAGAAAGTTTATTATGATGAAATCATCCACTCCATCATCGACATCGAGATGGGTGACCAGTTCATCATGGCACTCTGCAATCTGATCCAGAACCTGACCGTGGACAGCCTGCATATCATCGGTGATATCTTCGACCGCGGACCGCGTGCGGACATTATCATGGACGAGCTCATGCACTTCCACGATGTAGATATCCAGTGGGGCAACCACGATATCTCCTGGATGGGCGCAGCCACAGGCAATCTGGCCTGCATCTGCAATGTGCTCCGGATCGCGATCCGCTACAACGGATTCGACGTTCTTGAGGACGGTTACGGAATCAATCTCCGCCCGCTGTCCATGTTTGCGGCGAAGGTCTACCGGGATGACCCGTGTGAGCGGTTCCTTCCGAAGATTCTGGATGAAAATATCTATGATGCGGTAGACCCGGGACTTGCGGCGAAGATGCACAAGGCGATCACAGTGATCCAGTTCAAGGTGGAAGGCCAGATCACGAAGCGCCACCCGGATTACCAGATCAATGACCGGATCCATCTGGAACATATCAATTTTGAGAAGGGAACCGTAAATATCCACGGAAAAGACTACAAGATGCTGGATATGAACTTCCCGACGATCGACCCGAAGGACCCGTTAAAGCTCACGAAGGAAGAGCAGGAGCTGATCAACAGCCTGGCACTTTCCTTCCGCCACAGCGAGACGCTTCACCGCCATATCCGCTTTGTGTATTCCCACGGCGCGATGTACAAGCGGTGCAACTCGAACCTTTTATATCACGGCTGCATCCCGATGAAAGAGGATGGAACCTTCGAGGAACTGAAGCTCAAGGGGATCATCTACTCCGGAAAACGTCTGCTTGACTATCTCGAGGACGTGGTGAAGATGGCATACTTCCTGCCGGATGACGATCCGACGAAGGACTGGTACCGCGATTTTATGTGGTATTTATGGTGCGGACCGAAGTCCCCGGTATACGGAAAGGACAATATGGCGACCTTCGAGAATTACTTTGTCGCTGACAAGGCAGCCGCGAAGGAAAACATGAACCCGTATTATAAACTGTGCGAAAAAGAGGAATTCTGTAATAAAATCCTCAAGGAATTCGGACTTCCGATCGAAGGCTCCCACATCATCAACGGCCATGTCCCGGTTAAATTAAAGGACGGCGAGAGTCCGATCAAGGGAAATGGAAAGCTCTTCGTTATTGACGGCGGTCTTTCCAAGTCTTACCAGCCGAAGACGGGAATCGCGGGCTACACCCTGATCTTCAATTCCCACCACCTTGCCCTGGCGGAGCACAAGCCTTTTGACCGGAACCATGAAAACACGCCGAAAGTCATGATCGTAGAGAAGATGAAAAAGCGTGTGATGGTTGCGGATACGGATACAGGAAAAGAGCTTGCGGCGAAGATCGCGGACCTCAAGGAGCTCGTGGCAGTGTACCGCGGCGGCATCATTAAAGAAAAACTGGAGTAAAATTACATGAACAAGGACGAATTTTTAAGACGCCTGGAGGAAGCACTCTCGGGTGAGGTCCCGGCGTCGGTCATCCGCGACAACCTGAATTATTACGCGGATTATCTTTCCCAGGAGTTGGGAAAAGGCCGTACCATGGATGAAATTATTGAGGAGATCGGCGAGCCGAATATCGTGGCCCGAACGATCATCGATTCCGCTGAGGCGGCGGGAGAGACTGGAGACGGTTATGGAAGTTTTGAGGACGCGTCCCCGCGGGGCGATGACAGAAGAAGCACTTACAGCCAGGAAAGTTATCAGAACGGCTCCACGCCGAATATCCATTATTTCGATCTGAATAAGTGGTACTGGAAATTAGCCCTTGTTGTGCTCTTGTTCCTTGTGATCTCTGTTGTGTTCAGCATTATGGGCAGCGTGTTTTACCTGCTGATCCGGTTCTCCGGACCTATCTTAATGTGCCTTATTATTTATTGGCTTGTTAAGAACTTCCGGGGCAGGTAATAAAACAGATGTTAATAGGAAGAAATGAACAGGCGACCGTGAATGTGAGCTGCAGATACGGACACAGAAAATGGCGGATCAGTTCATGGATTTAAAGACGAAAATGTCCGAAAAACCCTGATTTTACTGAAAAAATCAACAGATTACAGGATGTTACAATTGAAATAAGTTATGTAAACATGTGCGGCGCTCTCAGTATGGAACGCCGCATTTTTGCCACATTGTTGGCGGTTTTTGCCTAAATTATTAAGAGTTTATGAATTCCTTTGTTTTTATTGACAAAAGGAGCCTTAGGAAATATAATTTGTTTGTAACAAAACGTAATATATTTGTAACAAACATTACAAACCATTAAAGTTTAATAATAAGAGGATTTCAATGACAAATAAACTTTTCAGAACTTTAAAAATCACCTGCTTATGTATGGCCTTAACAGCAGCCCTTCCGATCGTTTCCTTCGCGGACGAGACAACGGCATCTGTAAAAGAGGACAAGATGGTCGTAAGAATCATCCACTTCGATGAAAACGGAAACCCGTTGGAAGAGGACAAGCAGACAGCGACAGAAGAAACAGAGAGTTCTGAAGAGACGACAGATAAAGAAGAAGCAAATGCTGATGAGGCAGACTCCGATGAGGAGGAAGCGGCTGAGTCAGAAGCCGACGAGGCAGAACTTGAGGCAGCTATCGAAGTTGAGAATGATCTCCGTTCCGAAATTGTTACATATGCGCTCCAGTTCGTAGGAAACCGCTACAAATACGGCGGAACAAACCCGAATACTGGTGTTGACTGTTCTGGATTTACCTCCTATGTAATGCGTCACGCAGCAGAAGTGGAACTTCCGCATTCTTCCGGCGGACAGTCTCGTATGGGCCGCCAGGTAAGCAGCTCCGAGATGCGCCCGGGCGATATTATCTGCTACGGATCCGGAAAGAGGATCAACCATGTTGCTCTCTACATCGGAAACGGACAGATCGTACATGCCTCCACAGAGAGAACCGGAATCAAGGTTTCCAGATGGAACTACCGCACACCGGTGAGAATCGTAAATGTACTTGGCGATTAACCTGAAAATTGGATAAAGGATAAAAGGGATTAAAAAAGTGCTCTTTACAGCAGATCGTTAGGATTGCTGCAGAGAGCATTTTTTTACTGCGATACATTCGAAAGAGGTCGTCAGCAGCAGATTTATACTATCTTCTCTGACGGTTCCCAGCATGAAGAATAAGCTTAAACACTCCTGCCTGTTCCAAGGTTTTCGCCACGAGGAAGAAGATCAGGGAGTCCACCGGCCACTGGATCAGGTTCTTGATGGCGCGGGCTGGCAGAATTGCTAAAAATCCCTTTCCGTTTAAGAGCGTCAACCAGTAAGTGCCGAGGACGATGTTGCAGAGAACGATCACCACGAGCTTTGCCGTGAGGATCCGCGGCAGGGAAAGGTTCTTTTTATAGAAGAACAGGCCGTAGATAAACGCCGCAAGCATCGCGTTGAACGTAAAGCCCGGCATAAATCCGCCGTCCGGCTTTAACATAAACTTGATCACATCCATAGCGCCGCCGAATAATCCGCCGACGACCGGGCCGAACAGATAATCCACCAGCATATTTGGGATGGAACCGAAGCCGATCTTTAAGTTTGGTGTGATTTTAAAGGAGTAGTATCCAAGTACAACGGACAGCGCGCCGAACATGGCGCAGGTAGTGATAGTGGTGACCTTCTTGAATTCACGGGATGATTCAAAGATCCTGGAAAAGAGGTCGTTCGAGCTTTTTTGCATAAAAAAATACCTCCTTTGCAGATTCTCGGACCACAACAGGAGATAATATACGGAGCTATCTTCTGATGCAGCGGGATGCGATATGTGCACCGCGGGAAATTCCCTTCGTCCTGCCAGCAACTCCCTGTCTGGCGGGCACTTGACGCGCACACGTCTACTCTGCATGTTTGTTTGATTTTCAGGGCGGTCAGCGCCCCTGATGCAATTACAGTATCATGAATGGTGCGGAATGTAAAGGGTGAAATAAGGAAAAAACGGAAGAAAGGCGAAAATCAGACGGAACATGTACCCGGAAAACGCAGGCGGGTCGAAACTATACGGCCGAAAAGCTTTTTTGACGAAAGAATGTGGAAAAAATTTACGTAATTTCGGTGTTTTGATATATATACTTTTTGAAAACACTGATTTATAATACAGCAAGTTCGTTTGAAACATGTAGACCATGGGAAACGTATGTCAGAGAGTCAGGAAGATTCAACCGGAACCATGATTTACAGAACATAAAAACTGAGTAAAATGACACAGGAGAGTTACATATGCAGAAAAGTGAGGTAAAGGATCTGACAGTCGGATCGCCAATGAAGCTGATCTTAAGCTTTGCAGTTCCGATGCTGCTGGGATTTCTTTTTCAGCAGTTTTATAACATGGTAGACACGATCATTGTCGGAAAATGCCTGGGGGTATCGTCCCTGGCGGCAGTTGGTTCGACGGGTTCTATCAACTTTATGATCATCGGTTTCTGTACCGGTGCCTGCAGCGGATTTGCGATCCCGGTGGCGCAGAAGTTCGGCGCGGGTGATTATACGGGAATGAGGAAGTTCGTGGCGAACGCCGGATGGCTCTCAGCGGTGTTTGCGGTGGTCATGACGACGATCGTCGGACTGCTCTGCATGAACATTTTACAGTGGATGAATACGCCGGAGGACATTATCCAGGGCGCCTATGATTACATTTTTGTGATCTTCCTTGGAATCCCGGTCACATACCTCTATAACATGCTGGCGGGCATCATCCGAAGTCTGGGCGACAGCAAGACACCGGTCTACTTCCTGCTCCTGTCCTCCCTCATGAACATCGGTCTCGACTTTTTTACGATCCTGGTCCTTGGCATGGGCGTTGGCGGACCGGCTCTGGCGACGGTCATCTCCCAGGGAATCTCCGCGGTACTGTGCCTGATCTACATGATCAGGCATTACCCGATCCTTCATATGAAAAACGGCGAGTGGAAGCCAGACGGAAGAATGCTCGGCACCCTCTGCAGTATGGGAATCCCTATGGGACTCCAGTATTCCATCACGGCCATCGGCAGCGTTGTGCTCCAGACTGCGGTAAACTCCTTAGGTTCCATGGCGGTTGCGGCGGTATCCACAGGAAGCAAGGTCAGCATGTTCTTCTGCTGTCCGTTTGATGCTCTGGGTGGAACCATGGCGACCTACGCGGGACAGAACGTGGGAGCGAAGAAGCTGGACCGCGTGAAAGAGGGACTGAAGGCGGCGAGTCTGATCGGAATCATTTACTCCGTGATCGCATTTGTGATCCTGTTCTTCGGTGGAAAGTATATCGCGCTGCTCTTCATGGACGCGGACCAGACGGAGATCATCGGGCGCGTGGCGATGTTCCTTATCGGAAACAGCATGTTCTACATACCGCTTACCTTTGTGAATGTGGTGCGTTTTACGATCCAGGGAATGGGATTCTCCACATTCGCGATCCTCGCGGGTGTCTGCGAGATGGCGGCGCGATCTCTCGTGGGCTTCTGCCTCGTTCCGGTATTCGGCTTCCTTCCGGCATGCTTTGCAAGCCCGTTAGCGTGGATCTTCGCGGATGCTTTCCTGATCCCGGCGTTCTTCCACTGTATGAAAAAATTAAAAGTTCTTTTCGGGGAAGCTGCATAATCGTTCGGGAACGGACCATACTAGAGGATGCAGCGGCGGAAAATGTCCGCGGCTTGAAAACCACTCTAGGAGGTACGAAAAAATGGCAAGAAACAGCTATGATATGGACGACAACATGAAGAGCAGCGAGTCTGAGACCTACGATAAGACAAAGAATCAGAGCAGAAACAGCCAGAACCGTTCTGAAAACAGCAGCCAGAATCGCACAAGAAACAGTTCCAGGGACTCTATGGATAATGGCAGAAACTGCAAGAGATAAAAAGATGTGGATGTGAAGACAGCACACATTCGCAGAATATGATGAAAGCGGCGGCAGGAGCAGAACCTGCCGCTGTTTTTATGTAACAGGGAATTCCTGGGAAATCCCTGTTACATAAAAAGGCACTAACACGCCAAAGATGCGCACTCGCGCGAGGATGCAGATTGTCGCAAGCGACCGCGCGAGGTGCGAGAATGTGCCAAGGCACATTTTTTGTGTAATAGTGTACATAGAACCTGTCCGGACCGCCCGGCATACCTTACATTAAGGATATGTTTCAGGAGAAGGTATATGTTTCGGACGATTTCGGTGCAGCAGTTGGAGTATCTTCTGGACGGGGAGCGGACATTCACCTTGTTGGATGTGCGGGAGCAGAGGGAATATGAGGCAGGACATCTCCTGGGGGCTGTGAACCTGCCTTATGAGCGGCTGGATGAAGTGGAGGCGGAGATTCCGAAAGACCGCCCGGTGGTCATCTACTGCGCCTACGGGGGCCAGAGCCTGCTTGCGGCGAGGAAGCTTGCAGGGTGCGGGTATGACGCGGTGAATGCACTTGGGGGACTTCATTATTATAGAGGGAAGTATTATGTGAGATGTAAAGAGTAGCACATTCTTGCACCGAACGCGGCTATCAGCGATAAGCTGCATCCGGGAGCCAGGCTTATTGTATAAGCAGTTCGGAAAAAATGTGGAATGTAAGTCTGCTTTGAGGTTCGGCAGGGATTGACAGGGACGCTGCAAACCCTTAAAATTAAATGGAATATGACCATTTGGCGTAAGTCATGGATGGCGCGAAACTATGAAAATACAGTAACTGCTAAGATACCAGGCAGTTACATGACACATCAGAACGGAGAAAATCAGATTGAATACATTTGAATTAATCGTCCCATGCCATTTCGGCCTGGAGGCAGTCATGAAAAAGGAGATCCTGGATCTCGGATATGAGGTCAGCCAGGTGGAGGATGGCCGTGTGACGTTTATCGGCGATGCGGAGGCGATCTGCCGCGCCAATATTTTCCTCAGAACGACAGAGCGCGTGCTCTTAAAAGTCGGCAGCTTCCATGCGGAGACCTTCGAGGATCTGTTCCAGGGAACCCGCGCGATCCCGTGGGAGGAATATCTCCCGAAGGA
Source organism: Pilosibacter fragilis (assembly GCF_032490495.1). Lineage (NCBI taxonomy): Bacteria > Bacillati > Bacillota > Clostridia > Eubacteriales > Clostridiaceae > Pilosibacter > Pilosibacter fragilis. The sequence continues at coordinate 245,177 of NZ_JAVYJB010000005.1, forward strand.
CGCGAAATTCTGGGTCGCAAAGGCGTCCTCCATCAAGAGCAAGCTTTTCAGCCCGTCTGACATCCAGTCCATCATGAAAAAAGCCATGGTGGAGCGGATGAAAAAGGCGTACGGGATCGAGTGGTTCCCGGAAAACGGCGCGAGCTTCCCGCTCCGTGTCTTCCTTCACAAGGACACGGTGACAGTGGCTCTCGACACCACCGGCGAGTCCCTGCATAAGCGCGGCTACCGCACACTGACGAGTAAAGCACCGATCACGGAGACACTGGCGGCGGCTCTCATCATGCTGACCCCGTGGAAGAGTGACCGGATCCTCGTGGACCCGTTCTGCGGAAGCGGCACCTTCCCCATCGAGGCGGCGATGATCGCGGCAAACATGGCACCGGGAATGAATCGTGAGTTCCTGTCCGAGGACTGGAAGCACCTGATCCCCAGAAAATGCTGGTATGACGCCATGGACGAGGCGAACGATCTCGTGGACCTCTCCGTCCAGACGGATATTCAAGGATATGATATCGACGGTGATATCGTCCGTGCGGCGAGAGCGAACGCGAAGGCAGCAGGAGTGGATGAGCTGATCCATTTCCAGCAGAGATCCGTCAGCGACCTGAGCCACCCGAAAAAGTACGGCTTCCTGATCACGAACCCGCCGTACGGTGAGCGAATTGAAGATAAAAAGAACCTGCCGGAGTTATATAAGACCATCGGCGAGCGCTTCGCAGCGCTGGATTCCTGGTCTGCCTATATCATTACGGCTTACGAAGACACCGAGCGGTATTTCGGTCGCAAGGCGGATAAGAATCGGAAGATCTACAATGGTATGATGAAGACCTACTTCTACCAGTTCTTAGGACCGAAACCACCGAGAAAGCGTGAGGACAGAAGAGAAGAGAGATAACAGAACGGCAGCAGACACACAGAGATGACAAAAATGCCGATTGCAGGCAGAAACGCAGGTAAGCGGATATGAGAAGTCGAAGAAGAAAAGGGCGCAGAAACAGGGACGGTCTGTGGATCTGCGGGATCGCGGTGCTGGCAGCCGGGGCTGTCTTTACAGCGAGGACAGAGATCCTGGATCTGGTAACCACAGAGATCGCCTTTGTGCTGGATCCGAAACAGGAAGGCGGAGAGAAAGAATCTGACCAGGATATTGCGGAGCGTGTGGAAAGCACGGACGGCGGTAAGGAAACGCTGACAGATGGCGGCGTAGATCTGGCAGAAACAGATGAAGCGGGAGCTGATCCTGACCAGAAGAATACAGATGCAGGAACGGAGGCTTCCGGCAGCGGAAATTCGGATCCGGAAGCCATAGAACTCCCCTCATCCTATGACATCCGTGAGCATCGGACTGTCTCCGTCTCCGACCAGGGAGATCTTGGCACATGCTGGGCGTTTGCGGCGTTAAAGGCGGTGGAGACCTCCATGCCGGAGTCCATGGCGGTGCCGCTCTCGGCGGACCACATGTCGATCCATAACAGTTTTGGGATCAGCCAGAATTCCGGCGGCGATTACAGTATGGCGATGGCGTACCTTTTAGCCTGGCAGGGACCTGTCTCTGAGGAGGATGATCCCTATGGGGACAGCACTTCGCCGGACGGTCTTGCACCTGTCTGCCATGCCCAGGAGATCCGGATCCTGCCGGAACGGAATTACGACGCGGTAAAACGGGCAGTGTATTTATATGGCGGTGTCCAGACGTCCCTCTACCTCCCGTCAGAAAACCGGGTGAGTGATGAGGATGTCTGCTACAAAGGCAGCGAAGAACCGAACCATGACGCGGTGATCATCGGATGGGATGACAACTATCCGAAAGAAAAATTTGCATCGACCCCGGAATCGGACGGAGCGTTCCTCTGCGTGAACAGCTGGGGAGAGAACTTCGGAGACGGCGGCTTTTTCCATGTGTCCTACGAGGACAGCTGGATCGCGGAGAGCGGAATCTCCTACTGCGGCATCGAACCGGCGGACAATTTCGACAGGAATTACCAGAGCGACCTCTGCGGCTGGACCGGGCAGATGGGATTCGGCGAGCCTGAGGCTTGGATGGCAAACGCGTATACAGCGGAGTCGGACGAGACACTGGAGGCAGTGGGCTTCTACGCTACGGCACCGGACACGGAGTATGAAGTGTATGTGTTTGACGGGGACAGCTTCCGTGAACATGTGGAAAACAATGTGAAATTTCAGGCGGACAGTGGAAAAATCCTGGCATCCGGGACACTGCCGGATACGGGATTTTATACGGTGAACCTGGCAAAGTCCCAAGGACTGGACGCAGGGGAACTGTTCGTTGTGGCGGTAAAGATCCGCACGCCTGGGACGACGCAGCCGGTGGCGGTGGAGTATGCTGGGAGCGGACGGACCGGAAATGTTGACATAGGCGACGGCGAGGGGTATATTAGTTTTGATGGCTCTTTGTGGGAACGGACGGAGACATCCAAGAGATGCAACGTGTGCCTGAAGGCCTACAGCCGGAAAATTGGAAAGTGAGAGATACATGGAACATAAAATTGTTTTTGCAACATCAAATGCCGGAAAAATGCGGGAGATCTGCGAGATTTTAAAAGACCTCGGGGCGGAGATCCTGTCCATGAAGGAAGCCGGTGTGGATATTGATATTGTTGAGGATGGAGATACATTCGCGGCAAATGCGTTAATTAAGGCAAAAGCCGTGTGGGAGAAGACAGGCGGGATCGTTCTGGCAGATGACTCCGGTCTTGTGATCGATGCGTTGAACGGGGAGCCGGGCGTTTACTCCGCGCGCTACATGGGAGAGAAGACTTCCTATGAAATTAAAAACTGGAACCTGATCCACCGCCTTGATGGTGTTCCGGAGAAAAAGCGCACGGCGCGTTTCGTCTGCGTGATCGCGGCAGTTCTCCCGGATGGAAGAACCCTGACAGCGGAGGGAACCATGGAGGGTGTGATCGCCCATGAACCGGCTGGCGCAGGCGGATTCGGCTATGACCCGATCCTGATGCTGCCGGAGTACGGAAAGACATCGGCGGAGATCACCATGGATGAGAAGAATGCCATCAGTCACCGCGGAAAAGCGCTTCGGGCGATGAAGAAACGTCTTGCAGAAGAGATCGGAGAATAAAGTATGAAAATTCTGATCGTGAGCGATACCCACAGAAGAGATGGAAATCTCAGGGAAATTATTGAGAAACAGTCCCCGTTCGATATGCTGATCCACCTGGGCGATACCGAGGGCAGCGAGGCATATTTTAAGGAATGGGTAAATAATGATAACTGCGTGATCCGCGTGGTGCGCGGAAATAATGACTTCTTCTCCCAGACAGACAGGGAGAAGGAGATCTCGATCGGAAAATACCGGGCATTTCTGACCCATGGCCATATGTACGGCGTATCTTTCGAGCTGGAGACGATCAAGGAAGAGGCGAGAGCCAGAAAAGCCGATATCGTCATGTTCGGACATACCCACAAGCCGCATCTGGAGTACTGTGAGGACGGGCTTGTTGTATTGAACCCGGGAAGTCTCTCCTATCCGAGACAGGACGGAAGAAAGCCGTCCTACATGCTGATGGAGCTTGATCGGAACGGTGAGGCACATTATACGGTCTGTTATGTGGATCAGGACAGGGATATTCCGTCGGGACTTTACTAGGCGGGACCGGAAATAATTGGCACAAAACAGATAAAATCAGAAAGCAGTTTTCGAAGAATAAGTTCGGAACTGCTTTTTGTATGAAATCAGATAGCTGCCTGCGCAGAAAGTGCGTATGCAGCCAATTGTAGAAGAAATGCCGCCGGAACAGAGATAGTGGAGGATTCAGCCTCGAATAAAGCCTCGAATAAATAAAAAAAGTGGTTGACAATCCAACCTATCTACGGTATAATTTTAAACGCATTTAGTGAACTTTTGTTTTTAAATGCTTTGCGAAATCCCCGGGGTGTGGCTCAGCTTGGCTAGAGCGCCTGGTTTGGGACCAGGAAGTCGCAGGTTCGAATCCTGTCACCCCGATTTTTATCGAAAAAAAGATAAAAAACTTGTTGACAAATGAGTGGATGTGAGATATAATCTAATGGTCAGCGAAAAAAGAAAAATTTTCCTGCGGGTGTAGTTCAATGGTAGAACACCAGCCTTCCAAGCTGGATACGTGGGTTCGATTCCCATCACCCGCTTTGCTTTTGCGAAAAAGCATAATGAGTCTGTAGCTCAGTTGGATAGAGCAACGGCCTTCTAAGCCGTGGGTCGGGGGTTCGAATCCCTTCAGGCTCATTTGAAATCAAGTGTGATTTCGAATTTTATATTATGGTGGGTATAGCGCAGCTGGTTAGCGCGCCAGATTGTGGCTCTGGAGGCCCAGGGTTCGAATCCCTGTATCCACCCGTATTTCCCTGGGAAGCAGTTCCCGGGGCTTTTTTGTATTTTATGAAAGGTTAGATTTGAAGGAAGATCTGGACGTGTGCGCGGATGCGGTGGAACATTGTCGGGAAAGCATTCTGAAGATGATTCAGGAAATAGAAAATGAACTCAACGAAAATGAAGAAAGCTGAATTTCCATAATAGAAATTCAGCCTTTTTCCGCTGGGCCAGCGGGATTCGAACCCTCGAGTGCAGGAGTCAAAGTCCTGTGCCTTACCGCTTGGCGATGGCCCATTGCCATAACATTAGTATTCTATCATAAGACTGAAAAAAAAACAAGCAGAGGATTGGCAACTTGCCATCTGGTTTGCCATATGCTGATCTGGATGAGAAAGCGCATGGCAGAACTGTAACTATGGTTTGACAGGAAAGGAATATAGCAATGACAGAGGAAAAAACAGCAAAGGTTGTGGAAAACACAGAAAAAAACGGATCAGTCTGTTTAAAATCGAGAGGTGAGCTGGCGAGAGAATTGTTCCGGGAAGGTTACAACTGCTCTCAGGCGGTGACACTGGCGTTTGCGGATGAACTGGAGACGCGCGGAATCAGCAGAGAGATGGCGGCAGGCCTGGCGTCCTCGTTTGGCGGCGGCCTCGGAAGACTTCGGGAGGTATGTGGCTGTGTCAGCGGAATGGCACTGGTCTGTGGGGCTCTGGAAGGCTATACAGACCCGAAAGCGGCGGCGGAGAAGCAGGATCACTATAAAAGGATTCAGAAGCTTGTAACGACGTTTAAAGACGAGAACGGCAGCTATATCTGCAGGGAACTTTTATCGGGGATCAATTCGGATACAACTCCGGTTCCGGAGGCGAGAACGGAGAGCTACTATAAAAAGCGCCCATGTGCAGAGCTTGCAGCCTGTGCAGCGGATATTCTGGAGAGACACTTGGAAGAACTACAGAAATAGAATTGAATTTCCGATCTTGAGAAGAAAAGAACTCATCTCTGAGGTATCATTATGGCAACAAAAAATGACCCGCCGCAAAAGCGACGGGTCATTCTGCCGTTATATTTTACACAATAAGCTTTGTAAGCTGCTATACTCTGAATTAGAGGATTCCAGCCGGAAGAGCAACGCCTACGCCCGGTCCGAACGGAAGTCCGATCATCATCCAGATAACAACTACGATGATCCATGCGATCTGAAGAACGATGGACATCGGGATCATATTGGAGATCAGAGTACCGATCTTGAGATCCGGAACGTACTTTGTCTGAGCAACACTTAAGATCATCCAGATATATGCGGACATCGGTGTCCAGCAGTTGAACGGGGAGTCACCAATTCTGTAAAGTAACTGTGTGAAGCCCGGATGATAACCGAGGAGCATGAACATCGGAACGAAGATCGGAGCGAAAATAGCCCACTTCGCGGAACCGGAGGATACGAAGATGTTGACGAAGGAGCAGAGAAGGATGAAAGCTACACAGAGCGGAATGCCTGTGAAGCCAGCAGCCTCGAGTCCGTCAGCACCTGCGATCGCAAGGAGTGTACCAAGCTTTGTCCAGTTGAATAAGCCCTGGAACTGTCCACAGAAGAAGCAGAACAGAACGTAGGAACCCATACCGGCCATCTGCTTTGACATTGCCTTGTTGACATCAACAGCGTTCTTGAATGTGCCTGCAGTGAAGCCGTATGCAAGACCGCAGAGGCAGAACAGAACGAACAGGATCGGGATCAGGCCCTTTAAGAGCGGGGATCCGATAAACGCACCGTTCTCGCCGGAAAGAAGACCGGTGAAGAATCCGATTGCAATGATGATGATGTAGATGATCGCGGTAAGAGCTGCAGCATTAAGACCTTTCTTCTGCTGCGGAGTAACTTCTTCAAGTTTTGCTTCTCCGGCACCCTCGTATTTTCCGAAACGCGGCTCGATCATATGTACGGAACAGAATCCGATAACTGCTGCACAGAGGAAGGTGGAGAAGATCATGAAGAACCAGTTACAGGTCGGGTCAACCTGGAATGTTGTATCCGGGATGAATGCCTTGATCGCATCGTTTGTAAGACCCTGTAACAGAGTATCAGTACCGGCAACCATCAGGTTTGCTGTGAAACCGGCCTGAGCACCTGCGTAACCAACCATCATACCAACTACCGGGTGCTTGCCTACGCCCATGTAAACGATGGCAGCCATCGGCGGGATAACGACCATAGCGGTATCGGAAGCGATGTTACCAACGGTACCAACGAATGCGATTACGTACGGGATCATAGCTGCAGGAACGTTCTTTAAGGAACTGTTCAGCATGGAGATCAGCATTCCGGACTCCTCACAGAGACCAATACCGAGTGTCATGGTGATAACCAGACCTAACGGAGCGAAGCCTGTGAAGTTCTTTACCATGTTGCCTAAGATCCAGTCAACGCCGTCTTTGGAGAACAGGTTCGCAGATGTTACGACCTCTCCGGAAGCCGGGTTTGTAAGGGCAACGCCCATTACACTGAAGATGCAGCCGATGATGGCTGTGATAAGGAAGAGCCAGCAGAACAGAATCGCTGGCGGCGGCAATTTGTTACAAACTTTTTCGATACCATCAATCAGTTTGTCCACGCCGGTTTTCTTAGCGGTAGTGTTTTCACTCATTTGAAAAACCTCCTGTAAACTTAATTTACGGGACCTAAACCCCCGAGATCCCGCTTGCATGGATATTATACTATAAATGGTTCAAAAAAGCTATATGTTTTTTATAAAGTGTTTATAATTTTTATTTTTAGATTAGAAAACTGAAAAAAAAGCCGGAGATTTCGCCAAATGGAATGATAAATATTTGGTAAAAATGCACAAATCAGGAAATGGCGATTATGAGAAGATTATTGCGTTTATAGTGGTTTCATGTTAAGATAAAGTATCGTGCATGAAACGTGATGACAGATAATAAAGGAATCCTGCCTGACGGATTCAAAAAAGACTGTCAGTGGCAGCAAGTGCCAATGTGCGGTTAATTGAATACCTGGGAGGATATAATATGTTTGGTGGAAACTTTCAGACATGGAAACTTCATTCGGCGCAGGACTACTTTATGTTCTTTGCCTACATACTGGCCGGTGTGCTGGTGTTCTGGCTGATCGCGAAACACATGAACAAACAGCGGAACCACGAGAAGGCAGTGGAAAAGGTTTCCGGACGGCTGAAGAAGATCTGCGGAAAGCCCGGTGAGGTTTTAAAGAACGCGACTTTAAATCTGCCGGAAGGAAAAATGACGTTTGATGTGGTCCTTATGGATAAGAGAGGCGTTTACCTTGTAAGAACTTACGGCTGGGGAATTAAGATATACGGAACTCCGGACGGAGCAATGTGGCGGAGAGAGGACGCAAAGAGAAAAGAGGAGTTTGAAAATCCGCTTCTGGAGCTGAAAAAAGGCGCGGCGGAGATCACAAAGGTGATGGAAGAAAACGGAGTTCAGAGCCTGAAGGTGATGCCGATGGTCGTATTCGCGGACAACTTCCAGACTCCGGAGCTGTATCTCGGATATGGTTCTTTCTCCACAACGTATCAGGAATTAAAGAGCTGGTATAAAAAACAGTCGGGTGTAAAAGAAGTCCAGTACGATTACGATAAGGTTTCTTCTATTATAAAAGAACTTGCAAAATAGGAAAACGGAAGATGAATAAAACGGGCAGTTCCGGAATGGAGTTGCCCGTTTTTTGACAAATCTGTTATGTACTGCCGAAAGTTTTAAAGGATACCAACCGGAAGAGTGGAACCAACACCCGGTCCGATCGGAAGACCGATGAGATACCAGATGATGAAGAAGATCACCCAGATCACTTCAAGGATAACAGCGATCGGAAGAAGGTTGGAAATAAGAGTACCGATCTTTATATCCTTCATGTACTTTGTCTGTGCGGTTGCAAGAATCATCCAGATATACGCAGACATCGGAGTAACTGCGTTTGTCGGGGAATCGCCAAGTCTGTAAAGTAACTGTGTAAAGCCCGGATGGTAGCCAAGGAGCATGAACATCGGAACGAAGATCGGTGCGAAGATCGCCCATTTTGCGGAACCGGAGGACATGAAAATGTTTACACAGGTTACAACGAAGATAAAGCAGATGAATAACGGGATACCTGTGAAGCCTGCGGACTGAATAAGATCAGCACCGCCGATCGCAAGGAGTGTACCAAGCTTTGTCCAGTTGAATAAGCCCTGGAACTGTCCACAGAAGAAACAGAAGGAAACGTAGGAGCCCATTGCTGCCATCTGCTTGTTCATTGCTTTACTGATGTCGCCGGATTTTTTGAATTTACCGGAAGCGAAGCCATATGCGATCGCACAAACGGAGAAGAATACAAACAGGATCGGGATCAGACCCTTTAAGAGCGGAGATCCAACGAAGGCACCGTTCTCAGCGGCTAACGGACCGGTAAAGAAGCCGATTACGAGGAGAATGATATACACGATGGCTGTGATTGCAGCGGCACGGAGTCCTTTGCTTTCTTCGCTTGTCAGCTTTTCAATCTTTTCATCAGTATTGCCTTCGTATTTTCCGAAACGCGGCTCTACAACCTTTGTACAAACAAAACCGATCACGATCGAGCAGAGGAATGTAGAAGCAATCATGAAGAACCAGTTACAGGTAACATCTACCTGGAAAGTTGTATCCGGTAAAAAGCCCTTGATTGCATCGTTTGTAAGCCCCTGAAGCAGGGAGTCGGTACCGGCAACCATCAAGTTTGCGGTAAAGCCGGCGTTCGCGCCTGCGTATCCACAGATCATACCAACGACCGGATGTTTTCCTGCACCGATATAGAGGAGTGCAGCAAGCGGAGGAACGATGATGTTTGCGGTATCGGAAGCAATATTTCCAATCGTACCGACGAATGCGATGAGGTACGGAATAAGAGCCGGAGGAACATCGCTCAGACATCCCTTTAAGAGGGACATTATCAGTCCGGACTCCTCACAGAGACCGATACCGAGTGTCATGGTGATTACCAGACCAAGCGGTGCGAAACCAGTAAAGTTCTTTACCATATTATTAAGGAACCAGTCAAGTCCGTCTGCCGAGAAGAAGTTCTGGGAAACAACGGTCTCTCCGGATGCCGGGTTGATAAGGCTGACTCCGCTGATCGTTGCGATCGTACCGATAATCGCTGTGAAAAGGAAGAGCCAGCAGAACAGGATTACCGGATCGGGAAGTTTGTTACATACGTTTTCGACTACGGTCAATGCCTTGTCGAGCCAGGTCTGCTTTGTTGCAGTATTGGTGTTTTCGCTCATACAGAAACCTCCTGTGATAGTAAAAGTACGAAATAACTGAAAAAACAGGAAGATTTCCAGCAATTTCGCCGATAAAGTAAAAAGTTAATTCTTTGCTAAGAATGAAAAATATTAACTTTTTATAAAACGATTATATATCTTTTGTAAATAACTGTCCACACCTTTTTTTATTTAGTCAAATGTTTTTACAGCTCATATTATTAATGCAATTCGAATAAATTAGAAAATTCAGACAAAAACAAAATGGATCCAGAGAGATCCGGTCAGGAAACCGGATAAAGCTGAGGTATTTTCTTGCGGAGATGGCAGATCCATGTTAAGATGATTGAGTAAGATTTGCGATGCAGGGCCCGGAAAAGAGGTCTTTGCAGCAGGAAAAACAGGAGGGGTTAGCAGATGATTAACGAAAAGAGACTGCTCGACACATTCATTGGCTACGCGATGATCGACAGCGAGACAAAGAATGAGAAAGCGATGGGGGAAAAGTTAGTTGAGGATCTGAAGGCACTCGGTCTGGAAGTAAAGACCGATAAGGCCGGAGAGGGGTTCGGATCCAACGGATTTAACGTATGCGCATATCTTCCGGGAACGATTCCGGGTGAGCCGACTATTATGTGTGCGCACATGGATACCGTGACTCCGGGTAACGGGATCAAACCGTTGATCGATGACGGAATTATCCATACAGACGGATCTACGATCCTTTCCGGTGATGACAAGTCTGGAATCGCGGCGATCATGGAGGCTGTCAAGGTGATCAAAGAGCAGAATCTTCCGTGCCGCAACACAGAGATCTTATTCACCATCGGTGAAGAGGGCGGAATGAACGGCGTTAAAAATATGGATCTGTCCATGATCAAAGGCAAAGAGGCAATGGTATTCGATGCCAGCGGTGATGTTGGAAAGATCTTAACCTGCGGACCTGGCCAGATCAAGATCTTCGCGACGATCATCGGACGTTCCTCCCATGCAGGACTTGCTCCGGAAGAGGGAATCAGTGCGATCCAGGTAGCGGCAAAGGGAATCGCAAAGATGAACCTGCTCCGTATTGATGAGGAGACGACCTGCAATATCGGTACCTTAAAGGCTGAGTACGCAACCAATATCGTTCCGGAAAAGGCTGAGTTCGTGGCAGAGGTGAGAAGCCGCAACCTCGATAAATTAAACGCGCAGGCTGCCCATATGCAGAAATGTTTACAGGATGCCTGTGACGAGATGGGCGCAAAGCTTGAGATCGAGTTAAAGACAAACTATGTAAGCTTCAATGTTGCGAACGACGATCCGATGGTACAGAGAGTGTTCGAGTCCTGCAAGCGCATCGGCTGCGAACCGATGACTGCAAAGGGCGGCGGCGGAAGCGACGCGAACGTAATGGCCCTTCACGGAATCAAGCCGATCGTTCTCTCTACCGGTATGACGAAGGTACATACTACGGGCGAGACGCTGAAGATCGAGAACCTCAATAAGTGCGCGGAGCTTGTTCTGGATCTGATGACACACTAATGAATAATAGAATAAGATTTGCGGAATATATAAAAAGAAGGCAAATAGATTACAGGGCAGCCGATAAAAGGGCTGCTCTGTTTTTTATGTAACAGGAAATTCCGAGGAATTTCCTGTTACATAAAAAGGCACTGACGTGCCAAAGATGCGCACTCGCGCGAAGATGTAGACTGTCGCAAGCGACCGCGCGAGGCGCGAGAATGTGCCAAGGCACATTCTTTTTTATTTAACAGGAGATTACGATGGAACGACCAGATAAAAAAGGCACTAACGTGCCCTAAGATGCGCATTCGCGTGAAGATGCAGATTGTCGTAAATACCTGTGCCGGGTGAGAGGACACGTCGATTGATTTTCAGACATGAAAAAACTCCGGTTCTGGCATACCGGAGTTTTTTCACACAAATACTAAAAAAGGGGGATGTATGAGTATCGAATATATGTCAATTCCGGATCCTTGTGGATCCGAGAATTATGTTTAGTCGAGTCCGGCATAAATGTGCGCGCATTTCATTTGCCTGCCGGCCCCATTTTTATATATACCTGATCAGGCGCTACACGCCTCGTCTTTCGTTTTTATAAAACGCTTCGTGATGTTTTTGCTGATTGGTATCTTTTATGATACAAAGTATACAGGAAGAATGTGACGGAAGTATGGAGAAACTCTAAAAGGAAAATAAAATAAGTGGAGATTTTCTAACGAAAAAATAACCATTTCTTTAGAAATTGTTTATTGTCATGAAAAAAGAGCCGTGGTATAGTTCTGATGCAGTATAACAGATGGCTGTACGCCGGAAAATGCCCTGAGTACCCGGGGAGATGTCTGCGAGGCAGAAACCGGAAAAGCAGATGATTCCTGGAGCACATATAAAAGAAGAATCCGGGAGCACATATAAGATCAGAGGAGGAACTTTTAATCATGAAGAAACACGTTTTACTGGCGGCGGCGCTCTGCATGACAGCAGTGATGGCGACCGCATGCGGATCAAAACATACACAGACACAGGAAACCGCAGCAGAGACAACGACAGAAGCTTCCGATGCGGAAACGAAAGCGGCGGACACGACAAAACCGGATCTTTCTAATGTGGATCCGAAGATGGCGGAAGGTCCGGGAGCGTTCGAGACAGATGAGAGCTCTGAAGGTGTACAGGTGGAGGAGATCTCCGGTGAGGAGCTGGCGAAGCTCCAGAGTGAGGTGGCTGCAAAGCTTGAAAAAACGGATTACAAGTCTTACGCAAAGGAGCTTGTCGAGATCGTGAAGAGTAAGGATATGGAAGGCCTCGCGGACCATATTGATTTTCCGGCGTTTATCTCCTGTGTGAAGACAAACGGCGGAATGGTGGATACAAAGGAAGATTTCATGAAACTGGACCCGGTTGAGATCTTCTCCGATGAGATGGAGGCAGCGATCGGAAAGGTGGATGTTGATACCCTTGAACCGGTTATGGCAGGAATCGTTCTGGGCGATGGTGTTCCGAATATCATCCTCGGCATTACCGTGGACGGAGAACTTGCGATCACAGGAATGAATTACTGAAAATCATGGGCGGACCGATGGATCCTCTACATAAGAAAATAAAGTCTGAAGAAAAATGAAAGGACATAGAAGTATCTGTGTCTCTTTTTTCTATATATAAATATAGAAGAAATATGAATCAGATCTGGATTTGCCCGGAAAGCCATTTGACGATTTTAGGACAATTATCCAACTGTGTCCAAATATAGCAAATTATTGACAAAAGAATTCATGAAATATCTGTAAAGTTGATGCGTAGAAATGGACAAATCCGCAAATATTTAGTATAATGGCGGTATGCGTTACGCGGTAAGTGAGGTGGGAGAAAATGCGTCAGAAAAAAAACGGACTCGAAAACCTGGTGCTGATCACCCAGTTCGGACTCAATGTTGTGACACCGGTCCTTATCTGTGTGCTTCTCGGAAGCTGGATCGATAAAAAGACCGGACTTCATACCGTTCTGATCTTTCTGATCCTGGGGGTTCTTTCGGGCGGCCTGAGTGCATATAAGATGGCGAAGCATATCGTAGACAGAGAGAAAGAAGACGAAGACAGGGAAAAGAAAGAGCAGGTAAAGCAGTGGGAGAGCCGTTTCGGAACCGGAGACGGTGCTGACCGTCCCAAAAGATGGCGGTGACGGCCGAAGGGACGGCAAAGAAGACGGTACCCGTAAACGAAAGCGGAATATGAAGCAGCAGGGAACTGTCCGGCAGAAGACAGCCTCGGCAGGGTAATTGAAAGGGTGGAACAATCGTGAGTGATAAGACAAAGAGGCAGGTAGTGGGAATGAGCATCGGGATTCTGATCCATAATATGATCTTGCTTCTCATCTGCCTTATTTTTTTCCGAACCGTTCCGGTGATCGCCGGAGTGCTGATCGGAGCCGCGGCGGCGGAGGTACTGCTCATCAGTATCGCGAGATCCACGGAACTCTGTGTGGAATCGGCTGATGGGGCGTACAGCAGCAAAAAGATGGTGATCCATTCGCTGATCCGCAGCCTGTGCGCGGTAATACTGGTGTGCCTTTTATGGAAATTTACGACGATCAACCTTCTGGCGGTCGTTTTCGGCGCACTGGGATTGAAGACCGGAGCTTATGTGTATCCGGTACTTCAGAAACGAACCGACCGTAAGGCCTGAGCTTCAGGCTTGACGGATAGAGCCTTATACGCTGCTGTTTTGGAACAGACAGCAGTCTTTCATGAGTCTTAAGGAAAGGAGGAAAAAGAATGAGTGGTGGCAGTGGTGCTGATTTCATGATCCACGGGATCGTGAAATACCATCTCTTCGGTCATGAACTCTGGCTGACGACAACAACGGTCGGAATGACGATCGTTACGATCGTTCTGCTGATTCTGGTGATAGCCGCGAACCGTGCATTAAAACATGCAACGGATGTACCTGGAACATTCCAGAATATCATCGAATTCGGTATGGAAATGCTGGAAAATATGACCACGGGGATTCTTGGCAGTTCAGCGAACCGGTTTGCGAACTATATCGGAACGATTTTTCTGTTTATTCTGTTCTGCAACCTGAGCGGTCTGTTCGGCCTGAGAACGGTTACTGCCGACTTTGGTGTTACGTTCCTTCTTGGTCTGGTCACGTTTGCGATCGTACAGTACCAGGGAATCAAAAATCATGGTGTCGGACACTTTACGGGACTGTTTCAACCTCTCCCGGTGCTGTTCCCGATCAATCTGATCGGTGAATTTGCGAATCCGATCTCGATCTCCCTTCGTCTGTTCGCGAACATGCTGTCCGGAGTTATTATCATGGGTCTCTGGTACGGAATGATGCCGGTCTTATTAAAAATCGGTATTCCGGCCGCACTTCATGTGTATTGCGACCTGTTTTCCGGATGTATCCAGACATACGTATTCTGCATGCTGACTATGGTCTATGTAAATGATAAACTGTAGGAACGCAGGGCAGAACAGGGAAGGCAGGACCCCATCGACGCAGTCGATCGGAAAGGATTTTGCCTGTAGCTGCGAATGACAGCTATAAAATTTTTTTACAGGAGGTTTTATCTATGAATATTACAGGACAGGATTTGATCCATGCTTGCTCAGCAATCGGCGCCGGTATCGCGATGATCGCCGGTATCGGACCTGGTGTTGGACAGGGTATCGCCGCTGGTTTCGGCGCATCTGCAGTCGGCCGCAACCCGGGCGCGAAATCTGATATTACATCGACCATGCTTCTTGGACAGGCCGTTGCCGAGACGACCGGTCTTTATGGTCTTGTTGTTGCCATTATCCTTATGTTCGTTAAGCCGTTCGGTTGATCCGGATATGGGAACAGGAAAAAACTTCCGGGTATGCGCGGAAGTTTGTAAAGGAGGCGAGATGAGACCTTGGAACGGTTAATAAATTTTGACCCTCAATGGATCAACGACATTGTGATCACGGGAATCAATATTTTTATCCTGTTCTTTGTAATGTCGTATTTCCTCTTTAATCCGGCGCGTGAAGTACTGGAAAAAAGAAGAAAACGGATCGCGGGTGATCTGGAAACGGCAAAGACAAGCCGCGAAGATGCGCTCGCGCTGAAAGCAGAGTATGAGGATAAAATAAAGTCCATCGACAAAGAGGCGCAGGAAATTCTCGACGCAGCGAGGAAAAAAGCGAAAAAGCAGGAAGCTGATATCTTAGCGGAAGCGAGAGAGGAAGCAAACCGCATCGTTGACCGGGCAAACCGGGAGATCGAGCTGGAGAAGAAGAAAGCGCTTGAGGACATGAAGACGGAGATCGTTTCCATTGCGTCCCTGATGGCAGAGAAGGCGGTTGCCGCTTCCATGGATGTAAAGATCCAGGATTCCCTGATCGAGGAGACTTTAAAGGAAATGGGTGAGAGCACATGGCAAAGTTAGTGTCAAAGGTCTACGGCGACGCGCTGTTTGAAGCTGCCATGGAGCGGGATATGCTGTCGCCCGTATATGAGGAAGTACAGTCACTGCAGACGATCCTCATGGAGAATGCAGACCTTGTACAATTTTTGAACCATCCGCAGATCATAAAAGAAGAGAAGTTAAAGGTCGTGGAAAATATCTTTAAAGGAAGAGTTTCCGATGACCTGATGGGATTTCTTGAGACCGTGATCGAAAAGGGACGGCAGAAGGAACTCCCGAAGATCCTCGACTATTTTGTGAATCGTGTAAAGGAATATAAAAAGATCGGTATCGTAACTGTCACAAGCGCGGTGGAGCTCTCCGCGGAGCAGAAGGCCCATACGGAGGCGAAGCTTTTGGAGACCACAGCTTTTGTGAGTCTGGAAGTTACCTATAGCGTCGATCCTGCGATCCTCGGCGGACTCGTGATCAGGATCGGTGACCGTGTGGTGGACAGCAGCATCAGGACAAGACTCGGTGAGATCCGGAGAGACTTAATGAAGCTGCAGCTGGCGTGATCCCGGCGGATCCGGGACCGGAAACAGCAGTCCGGCAGCAGAAATAATACTGAACAGTTACGTGATGAAATGGAAAAGAAAGAAGGTGCAGACCTCAAATGAATTTAAAACCAGAAGAGATCAGCTCGGTCATCAAAGAGCAGATCGAAAGATATTCGACGAAGCTGGAAGTCTCTGACGTGGGTACTGTCATCCAGGTAGCGGACGGCATTACACGAATCCACGGTCTTGAGAATGCCATGCAGGGAGAACTTCTGGAATTTCCGGGAGAGGTTTACGGCATGGTGTTAAACCTTGAGGAGGACAACGTCGGAGCGGTTCTGCTCGGTGATTCCTCAAGCATCAGTGAGGGAGACACCGTAAAGACGACAGGACGTGTCGTTGAGGTTCCTGTGGGCGATGCCATGACAGGACGTGTCGTGAATGCCTTAGGACAGCCTATCGATGGAAAAGGTCCGATCCTTACGGATAAATTCAGAAAGATCGAGCGTGTTGCCCACGGTGTTATCGAGAGAAAATCCGTAGATACCCCGCTTCAGACAGGTATCAAGGCGATCGATGCCATGGTTCCGATCGGACGCGGACAGCGTGAGCTTATTATCGGCGACCGTCAGACTGGTAAGACGGCGATCGCGATCGATACGATTATTAACCAGAAGGGACAGGGAGTTCACTGCATTTATGTTGCAATTGGACAGAAAGCATCAACAGTTGCGACAATCGTGAAAACTCTTGAGGAGTTTGGCGCGATGGATTACACGACACTTGTCGTATCCACAGCTTCTGACCTTGCCCCGTTACAGTATATTGCCCCGTATTCCGGCTGCGCAATCGGTGAAGAGTGGATGGAGAACGGCGAGGATGTGCTTGTCGTTTACGATGACTTAAGTAAGCATGCGGCGGCGTACCGTACCCTGTCCCTGCTTCTTAAGAGACCGCCGGGACGTGAGGCATATCCGGGCGATGTTTTCTATCTGCATTCCAGACTGTTAGAGCGCGCGTCCAGACTTTCCGATGACCTTGGCGGCGGTTCCCTTACCGCACTTCCGATCATTGAGACGCAGGCGGGTGACGTATCGGCCTACATTCCGACAAACGTCATCTCCATCACAGACGGACAGATCTACTTAGAGACCGAGATGTTCAACTCCGGTTTCCGTCCGGCGATCAACGCGGGTCTTTCTGTATCCCGAGTTGGCGGCGCGGCACAGATCAAGGCGATGAAGAAGATCGCTGCCCCGATCCGTGTGGAGCTTGCCCAGTACCGCGAGCTCGCTTCCTTTGCCCAGTTCGGTTCCGAGCTTGACGCCAGCACAAAGGAACAGCTTGCCCAGGGCGAACGCATCCGTGAAGTTTTAAAGCAGCCGCAGTATCAGCCGATGCCGGTCGAGTATCAGGTCATCATTATCTACGCGGCGACAAAGAAATATCTCCTCGATATTCCGACAAATCAGGTTCTTGATTTTGAGAAAGAGCTGTTTAAGTTTATCGATACAAAGTATCCGGAGATTCCGGCAAGCATCCGCGAGGCAAAGCAGATGACACCGGAGACTGAAGAATTGCTGAAAAAAGCTATTGAAGAGTGCAAGGCAGCAAGATAAGGCAGGTGATGTATCATGGCAACCATGAGAGATATTAAACGAAGGAAATCCAGTATTGAGAGTACCGAGCAGATTACCAAAGCCATGAAACTTGTTGCCACTGTAAAACTCCAGAAATCCAGAACGAAGGCGGAAAATTCGAGATTGTACTTCAATCTGATGTACCAGACGATCCAGGAGATGCTGAAGAAATCCACCGGGATCCGGCACCGCTATTTAAAGAGCGGGGATTCGACGAAAAAGGCAGTTATCGTCGTTTCTTCCAATCGCGGACTTGCCGGCGGATATAACTCCAACATCATCCGTCTCGTGACGGAGAGTGGGATCCCGAAAGAGGACGCCCTCATCTTCGCAATCGGGCGGAAAGGACGCGACGGACTCGCAAGGAAAGGCTATGAGATCAAAGCGGATTACTCCGATGTGATCGACGAGCCGCTTTACTCCGACGCGCAGCAGATCTCAAAAGAGCTTTTAGCCATGTTTGAGAAGAATGAGATCGGAGAGATCTATCTGGCGTACACGGCGTTCAAAAATACCGTAAGCCAGATCCCGACGTTCTTAAAGCTTCTGCCGGTGGATCTTGCGGCAGCAGGGCCAAAGGGCGAAGTAAAAGAAGAAAAGCCGGATCTTCTCATTATGAACTATGAGCCGGACGAGGACGAAGTTCTGGATGCAATTATTCCGAAGTATGTGAGCAGCCTGATCTACGGGGCATTCTTGGAGGCCGTTGCCAGTGAGAACGGCGCGCGAATGACTGCAATGGATTCGGCGACGAACAACGCGGAAGAGATGATCGAAAAACTGTCGCTGCAGTACAACCGTGCGCGTCAGGGATCTATCACTCAGGAGTTGACAGAGATCATCGCGGGCGCGAATGCCATCGATGGTTAAAAAGAAATATGAGTAATTATTTGGCAGACTTGCGTACTTGCGGTGCTGGAGGTAAAAGACAGCATACAGGAGACAGAAATCAGTCAACATAATGTGCTGGAATGGATTTTTACCGCTGGCCTGAGTGGCTGAATAGTTATGATAGAGACAAGGAGAAGTGAGATGGCAGAGAAAAACATTGGTAAAATTACTCAGGTCATCAGTGCCGTTCTGGATATCAAATTTCCCCAGGGCGGGCTGCCTGAGATCAATGACGCCATTGAGATCACCACAAAGGATGGCGGGGTCCTCACGGTTGAGGTTGCCCAGCATCTCGGTGATGATACGGTAAGATGCATCGCTCTCGGTCCCACCGACGGTCTTGTCCGCGGCATGGATGCCGTAGCGACCGGCGGACCGATCATGGTGCCGGTCGGTGAGCAGACACTTGGAAGAATTTTCAATGTTCTGGGACAGCCGATCGACAATAAAGAAGCTCCGAAGACGGAGAAAAAGCTCCCGATCCACCGCAAAGCCCCGAGCTTTGAGGAACAGTCCACAGAGACAGAGATCCTTGAGACAGGTATCAAGGTCGTTGACCTTCTCTGCCCGTACCAGAAAGGTGGAAAGATCGGTCTGTTTGGCGGTGCCGGTGTAGGTAAGACAGTCCTGATTCAGGAGCTGATCCGAAATATTGCGACAGAGCATGGTGGATATTCCGTATTTACAGGCGTTGGTGAGCGTACCCGTGAGGGAAATGACCTTTACTATGAAATGTCCGATTCGGGCGTTATCAATAAGACGACCATGGTGTTCGGCCAGATGAACGAACCGCCGGGATCCCGTATGCGTGTGGGCCTTACCGGTCTTACCATGGCAGAATATTTCCGTGACGAAGGCGGAAAAGATGTGCTGTTATTCATCGACAATATCTTCCGTTTCAGTCAGGCTGGTTCCGAGGTATCAGCGCTGCTCGGACGTATGCCGTCAGCCGTAGGTTACCAGCCGACTTTACAGACAGAGATGGGTGCCCTCCAGGAGCGGATCACCTCCACAAAGAACGGTTCCATCACGTCTGTGCAGGCAGTTTACGTTCCGGCCGATGACTTAACAGACCCGGCTCCGGCAAATACCTTTACCCATCTGGACGCGACGACCGTACTCAGCCGTTCCATCGTAGAGCTTGGTATTTATCCGGCTGTAGATCCGCTTGAGTCTACGTCCCGTATCCTTGATCCGCGTATTGTTGGTGAGGAGCATTATAAGGTTGCCCGCGGCGTACAGGAAGTGCTGCAGAGATATAAAGAACTTCAGGATATTATCGCAATGCTCGGTATGGATGAGCTTTCCGAGGAAGATAAGCTTACCGTATCCCGTGCGAGAAAGATCCAGAGATTCTTATCCCAGCCGTTCTTCGTAGCCGGACAGTTTACCGGTCTGGAAGGCCGCTATGTTCCGCTTTCCGAGACGATCCAGGGCTTCAAGGAGATCCTCGAAGGCAAACATGACGATATTCCGGAGAATCTGTTCCTCAACGCAGGAAATATTGATGATGTTCTCGCCCGCGTGAAATAGGGGGTGTGGACATGGCGGAAATGATGAGACTTCAGATCGTTACGCCGGATGAGGCGTTTTTCGACGGAGAGGTTTCGATGGTGGAGCTCAACACGGCAGACGGGGAAGCCGGAATCTATCCGAAGCATATCCCGATGGTCGTCGCGGTTGCACCGGGCGTTCTTAAGATCCACGGGGCAGACGGCGTGAAAAAAGCGGCGCTGCTTTCCGGATTTTTACAGATCCTGCCGGAGAAGGTAACGATCCTCGCGGAATCCTGCGAGTGGCCGGAAAACATCGATGGCAAGAGAGCCAATGAAGCCAGGATCCGCGCAGAGAGACGTCTGGCGGAAAAGAATCCACAGACCGATATTGACCGCGCTGAAGCCGCTTTGAAGCGGGCGCTGGTGAGACTGTCGCTGGTGGATGGAAACTAAAGATAGAACTGTGAAACGCAGTGGAAAATAAAACAGCATGTCGGGAAGAACGCTTGTAAGAAGGACTTACAGGAGACTTTCCGGCATGCTGTTTTATTTTATGATGTTGGAGACAAAAGGTATTTTGGCGCGGAGCTTATTTTTTCCGCCTGGAAAGCAGCGGCTCACTTACCCCATCGAGTCCCACAAGCGCGAAGATCGCCGCAAGGACTCTCTGAGATCCCTTATAGGCGTCTTTGCTGTCGTACCACTCGTCAACGGAATGGCAGGCACCGCCTTTTCCGCCTCCGCCGACGCAGATCGCAGGGATTCCGAGGCTGATCGGGATATTTGCATCGGTACTTCCTGCGCTTTCGAATTCTACATCTTCGCCGCATGCCTGGAACGCAGAGGCTGTGGCGCTCACGATCTCACAGTCCTTCGGCTGGCTTCCTGCCGGACGGTTTCCGATCTGTTTTACATCCACTGTGATACGTCCGTTGTGATCGAAGCTGTCCTTAGATTCTTCGTAGGAACGCTCGGTTTCCCAACGGTTATTTTCATCCTCAACTGCACGTTTGATGCACTCCTGAAGCTTTGCATCAAGCTCTTCAAGCTCCTTTAAGCCGTTGGAACGGATATCGACAAGCATGGAACACTCATACGCGATGGCATTGATGGAGGTTCCGCCGTTTACGACACCGACGGAGAAGGTAGTCTTCGGTTCTCTCGGGGTGCGGAGCTCAGAGATATAGGAGATGGCGCGGCCCATGGCAAAGATCGGGTTTACAAGACCGAAGGCGCCGAAGGAATGTCCCCCCGGTCCGCGGAAGGTTACCTCGTAGCGGTGGCTTCCGGTGCCGCCGTGGCAGATCAGGCAGCCTGCACCGTCAACGGAGATAAAACCGTCAACCTTATCAGCGTTTTTCGAGAAGAAGTGGCGCATGCCGCGGAGGTCTCCGAGACCTTCCTCACCGACGTTGCCGCCGATAATGATATCTCCGACCGGTTTTAAGCCGGATTCTTTGATGGCTCTTGCCAGCGTAAGGATCTCAGCCAGTCCGCGGGTATCATCGCCGATTCCGGGTGCGTAGATCTTTGTTCCTTCGCGTTTCACCGGGAGCGGAGTTTCCGGCGGGAATACAGTGTCCAGATGAGCGGAGACATAGAGAGTCGGACCGTTTCCGGTTCCATGGATATGGGCGTACACGTTGTGGACCTCGTCCATCACCGGATCGAGACCTGCCTCGGTCAGAAGCTCTTTAAAACGGATCGCGCGCTTCTCCTCAAATGGGCTGAAGGAGGAGATCTGAACAAGCTCGATCTGCTGGTCGATGGTGTGCGCTTCATCCTGTTTCAGGTATTCGAAGGCGTGAGCCATCTTGTCGGACGTTATAAGTGTCTGAATCGCTTCTTTCATGTGGGAACCATCCTTTCGATTTGTATATGATAGAAATATCATAGCGCGAAAAAGAAAATTTGTAAATAAAACAGAGAAAACTAATAATTCTGTAAGTATAGTTTATATAGGAAATATCGTCAGATAACAAAAGGGAAAAGAGGGCAGAAAAAAAGTATCGGTTTGAATGAGCCGGGAGTAAAAAATAAAAAGGACGGGGAAATGTGTGCGGGACAGGCTGTAGAAAAAATAAAAAGCAGGTTCTGAAACGATAGCGGAGATGAACCGCATACCGGAGCAGAACCTGCAAGTTTACGTTTTATTCCAGATGGTTACACTTAGTTACTTTTACTGATCATTTGTAAGCTTCATCTTATCAAAAATATAGAAGATCAGGCTTAAGATCATACCGACAACACATGCAAGGACCATACCTGTGAGCTGCACATTGCCGAAATTCACCTTGATCCCGGAGAGACCGGTTACGAAGATCACAGCGGTCAGGGCCTGATTCCTGTTTTTTCCGTAGTCGACTTTTGAGTCGACCAGAATGCGGAGACCGGAGGTTCCGATCATACCGTAGAGCAGGAAGGAGATTCCGCCGATGACCGGACCCGGGATCGTCTGGATCAGGGTCGATAATTTGCCGATGAAGGAACAGATGATGGAGATCACAGCCGCTCCGGCGATGACCTGCACACTGTAAACCTTTGTGACAGCCATGACACCGATGTTCTCACCGTAGGTGGTCGTCGGTACGGAGCCGATGAGACCGGATACCATGGTGGAGAAGTTGTCACCAAAGATGCTGCGGTGAAGTCCCGGATCCTTTAAGAGGTCGCGGCCGACGATCTTACTTGTTACGACCTGATGTCCGATATGTTCGGAGGTGATGACAAGGATGACCGGCATGATGATCATGATCGCTTCCATATTAAATTTTGGAGCGGTGAAGTTCGGGATCGCAAAGATCGGGGCAGCGGCAACCGCAGAGAAATCAACGATCCCACATGCAACGGCAGCGACATATCCGGCAATCACGGCGATCAGGATCGGGATAACAGATAAAAATCCCCGGAACAGGACAGAACCGAAAACGGCAAAGCCAAGTGTCACGAGGAACACGATCAGATTCTTCGGATCAATGGTCTCGTCTAAGAGTCCCGCATTGCTTGCCGCGCTGGAAGAGAGCTCCAATCCGATCAGGGCTACGACCGGCCCCATGGCAGCAGGCGGGAGAACGACGTCGATCCATTTATATCCGATCTTATAAATGATGAATGCGAGGATACATCCGACGAAACCGACGGCAACGAATCCGCCGAGGGCATATTCATATCCGAATTTTGCGATCACGATACCGGCAGGAGCGAGAAACGCGAAGCTGGAACCGAGATAGGCGGGAGCTTTTCCCTTTGTGATAAAGATAAACATGAGGGTGCCGACACCGTTCATGAAAAGAACGATGGCTGGATTAATTCCGAATAAGAACGGAACGAGAACAGATGCGCCGAACATGGCGAACATGTGCTGGATGCTCAGGGGGATCAGAAGGTTAAAGGGAACCTTTTCGTCCACCTGAATGATCTTATGGCTTTCCATACGGGACCTCCTTGAGAATAATTGGTTTTTTAGTACTTGCTCCTGCGCCGGACGTTCCCGGTTTCAGGCATTTTTTCTATTCTATCACATTCCTGTTATTTGTCCAGAAAAAATCAGGGGGAAATTGCAGGAAAGGATATGAAGTTAACGAATTTCTGGGCTTCCGCTCTTGACAAAGCTTTGGAATCTCCATATAATGACCCATATAGCCGCGTTAAAGCATGCGGTATATAATGGAAAAGCGATGAAGGGAACAAGTAGGGAAATGACCTGCTCCGCACAGAAAGCTGCCGGTGGATGAGAGGCGCGCGGACTTCTTTTTCTGAATACATCCCGGAGCTGCACACCGAAAGCGTGAACGGAGATATCCGGAGAATGTGAGTAGGCTGTGACGGAACTGGCACCCGTTAGAAATGCCGGGGTCTTTTATGATGAGGACTCCATGAGCCGGAGCGTGTGAGCGTTTCGGGAACATCAGGTGGTAACACGAGCGTATGCCTCGTCCTTTTGGGAAACAAGGGACGGGGCTTTTTTGTACCTGCAATGAGAATGTTCAGTGCCGGAGTTGCCGGACTGGACTGAGACTGAAAGAGTCAGGCAGCAGGAGAAAGAACGCTTCGTCCGGATAGCAGGTCTTCATATAAAGACCAACACAGGCGGAAGAAACGAACATCCGCAGAAAATTACAGAAAAGGAGTAAACAAAATGGGAGTTTACGAAGAGTTACAGGCCCGTGGATTAATCGCGCAGGTCACAAACGAAGAAGAGATCCGTAAAATGGTAAACGAGGGAAGGGCCGTATTCTATATCGGCTTTGACCCGACTGCGGACAGCCTTCATGTTGGACATTTCATGGCACTCTGCTTAATGAAACGTTTACAGATGGCTGGAAACAAGCCGATCGCGCTGATCGGCGGCGGCACCGGAATGGTCGGAGATCCGTCCGGACGTACCGATATGAGAACTATGATGACGGTTGAGACAATTCAGCACAACTGTGACTGCTTTAAGAAGCAGATGAGCCGTTTCATCGACTTCTCCGAAGGAAAAGCCATGATGGTAAACAACGCTGAATGGCTTATGAACTTAAATTACATTGATTTCTTAAGAGAGATCGGACCGCACTTTTCCGTCAACAACATGCTCCGCGCGGAGTGCTACAAGCAGAGAATGGAGAAAGGCTTAAGCTTCTTAGAGTTCAACTACATGTTAATGCAGAGCTACGACTTCTACGAGCTGTTCCAGAGATATGGCTGCAACATGCAGTTCGGCGGAGATGACCAGTGGAGCAACATGCTCGGTGGTACAGAGCTGATCAGAAGAAAACTCGGCAAGGACGCTCATGCAATGACGATCACACTGCTCTTAAACTCTGAGGGCAAGAAGATGGGTAAGACCCAGTCCGGCGCTGTATGGCTTGATCCGAATAAGACAACTCCGTTTGAGTTCTACCAGTACTGGAGAAACGTCGGTGACGCAGACGTATTAAAGTGCCTGCGCATGCTCACATTCCTTCCGCTTGAGCAGATCGATGAGATGGACAAATGGGAAGGCAGCCAGTTAAATCAGGCGAAGGAGATCCTTGCATACGAGCTTACAAGCCTTGTTCACGGCGAGGAGGAAGCAAAGAAAGCACAGGAGAGCGCACGTGCATTATTCGCAGGCGGCGCTGCGGCAGAAATGCCGACAGCAGAACTTTCCGACGCAGATCTTTCTGATGGTTCGATCGACCTCCTTTCCATCGTACAGAAATCCGGCCTCTGCGCGTCACGTTCTGAGGCGAGAAGAAACGTAGAGCAGGGCGGCGTTTCCGTAGACGGTGAGATCGTGAAGGATATTAAGGCTGTATACACGAAAGAGCAGCTTTCCGGTGAAGGAATCGTTGTAAAGCGCGGTAAGAAGAACTTCAGACGCGTTGTAGTCAAATAGTTACTTTTCATGGGAGGAATTTTCTGAACTGAAAATTCCGTATGATACCGTCATGACCGCGGATTTTGCCGATTCGGAATGCGAAGCATCGGCAAAATCCTGTTACAGTGCGCGGGCATGGAGTGCCCGTGTACTGTAACGTTAAATAAAAAAACTCCCTTTTTACAAAAGTGTGTCTGATGCATACTAACTCATAATTATACGAAACACCACACTTTTATTCATTTTCTATTCATTTCCGGCTAATGGGTATTCATTTTTACTCTAAGTTATCATGCAATTTATTAGAATGGAATTTTTGAAAGAGCCAGCACCTTGAATGGGCTGACTCTTTCAATGTCACTTGTAATTGACAAACTGGAATTTTCAAATTAGTCTTTGCAAATAACCTTTGAATCTTCACCATCAATTACAATTCCCTGACGGTTGTTAATTGGGCATAGATTCAAATCCGAAAACTCAGTCATTATTTT